>DAOVEE010000005.1 GCA_030669135.1 Candidatus Bathyarchaeota archaeon
GAGCAGAGTATGGTGAGTCACAACTTGAAGATGCTTGAGCAGTGTAGCTTCGTGTTCTCCGAGAGGCGGGGCAAGAAGAAGTACGTCTCGCTGAACGAGGATACCGTAAATTCGATTTTAGGTATCGTTGAGAACCATGAGGCTAAATACTGTAGGACCGTCGGTAACTGCCCGTTCAGGGGTTAGTTGTAGACTCCTTTTTTGGATGGGTCTTATCCGCAACCCTTATATTCTAATGAAACATTCTTCATATGAAGATTGTTTCAGATAAGGTGTCTGGTGTGAAGAAGAGATTCACAAACCTCTGCTACGGCTTCTTTTCCACCTTGGCCAACCCGACGCGGCTAGCCATAATCGAGAAGCTCGACGAGGGACCCATGAATGTAACGGGGCTCGTGAACACCCTAGGCCAGGAGCAGAGCATGGTGAGCCACAACCTGCGGCCCCTCGTCCGGTGCAAGCTGGTGAATGTGAGAAGGGAAGGTAAGCAGAGGGTATACAGCCTCAACCACGAGACCCTGGACCCTATAGTGAAGTCGGTTGAGCTCCACGCGGAAAAGTTCTGCGAAGGCGGCGCCAACTGCCCACTCAAGGCCAAGTCTGAGGCATCCTGAGAGGAGATGAGAGAAAATGTTTTGTTATCAATGTGAGCAGACGGCCGGAGGAACCGGCTGCACACGTGTAGGAGTATGCGGAAAACAGCCAGAGGTGGCAGCGCTGCAGGACCTCTTGGTCCACGCATTGAAGGGATTGAGCGCCGTCGCCGTGGAGTCGAGGAAACTCGGCGTCGAGGACGCGGAGATAAACCAGTTCATCAACGAGGCCATGTTCAGCACTCTCACCAACGTGAACTTTGACCCCGAGAGGTTCCTTCCGTTAATCCGTAAAAGCGTGGAGCACCGGGAGAGGCTCAAGGCTCAGGTGGAGAAGAAGGGCGGCAACCCCGGCTACCCCGAGGCGGCGAGCTTCAAGCCCGCGGAGAGTCTGGAGGAGATTATCAAGCAGGGCGCAGAGGTAGGGGTCATGAGCAGCCCCAGCATGGACCCCGACGCCCTCAGCCTCCAGCAGCTACTCATCTACGGCATCAAGGGAGTGGCGGCGTACGCCGACCACGCCCACATACTGGGCAAGGACAACCCCAAGATCAGCGAGTTCATCCACAGAAGCCTAGCCGCAACCCTGAACCCCAATAAATCGGTCGCGGAGATGTACGACCTGGTGATGGGCTGCGGGGAGGCGAACCTGTGGGCCATGGAGCTGCTGGACGCCGCGAACACCGGATCCTATGGCCACCCTGTGCCCACTGAGGTGCCCCTCGGCCACAAGAAGGGAAAAGCCATACTGGTCTCGGGCCACGACCTCAGAGACCTGGAGATGCTGTTGAAGCAGACAGAGGGAAAGGGCATCTACGTTTACACCCACGGCGAGATGCTGCCCACCCACGGGTACCCCGAGCTCAAGAAGTACAACCACCTCTACGGCCACTACGGCACAGCGTGGCAGAACCAGATCAAGGAGTTCGCCCAGTTCCCGGGTGCCATACTCATGACCACCAACTGCATCCAGAGGCCCACGGAGAGCTACAAGGACAACATATTCACCACGGGCCTCGTGGGATGGCCCAGGGTCACCCACATCAAGTACAAGGACTTCACCCCGGTCATCGAGAAGGCGCTTGAGATGGCGGGCTTCAAGGAGGACGACCCCGGTGACAGCGTCATGGTAGGCTTCGCCCACAACGCCGTGATGGGCGTCGCAGGCGCGGTCATCGACGCGGTGAAGGAAGGCAAGATCAGGCACTTCTTCCTGGTGGGCGGCTGCGACGGCGCGAAGCCGGGGCGCAGCTACTACACCGAGTTCGTGGAGAAGGCCCCCGAGGACACCGTGGTGCTGACGCTGGCGTGCGGCAAGTTCAGGTTCTTCGACAAGAAGCTTGGCGACATCGGAGGCATCCCCCGTCTACTTGACATCGGCCAGTGTAACGACGCGTACAGCGCGGTCCAGATCGCGTTGGCGCTCGCGGATGCCTTCGAGGTGGGCGTGAACGACCTTCCACTGAGCATGATACTGAGCTGGTACGAGCAGAAGGCCGTCGCCATACTGCTGACGCTGTTTTACCTGGGCATCAAGGACATCAGGCTCGGACCGAGCCTCCCCGCGTTCATAACCCCGAACATACTGAACGTGCTGGTGGAGAAGTTCAACGTCATGCCCATATCCACACCCGACGAGGACCTGAAGGCCATCCTCGGATAACCCACTTATTATGGTGAAACTGATGGAGATAGCGAGAGTAGCCGACACGGCGCCTGGGAAGAACCCATATGGCGTGGAGACCAAGAAGATATACGACCACGAAAACGCCCTAGGGGTCCACATACTGCTGAGGCCGGGCGAAAGGCTCAGACGGCACATCACCCCCGTGGACGTCATGTTCTACGTACTTGAGGGAGAGGGCGTCGTGGAGATAGGCAACGAGAAGACGGCGGTGGGAAGAGACTCAGCGGTTCACAGCCCCGCCAGGATAGTGCACTGCTGGTACAACGAGTCCGACTTGGACCTCAGGGTCCTCGTCGTTAAGACGCCGCGCCCCACAGAGTCCACAGTTTTACTTTAATTCTCTTTCACTCGACCCCCCAACCAAGTTTATAGCTATAAAAAGACGAGAGATACAGAGTAGCCGCCGATGAGCTATTCGAGCTTCTCGGCGTCTAGGTGTCGAACACCATCCTGACCCGCCAGCCCTTCTCCTCCTCCTCCTCCGCTATCTCCATCATGTGGTATGTGACGGCCTTGACGGCGATACCCACCTCGTGAGTCTCACGGCTGAACCTCTCACCTATGCACCGAGCCTTGGCAGTGAAGCTGTCCGCGTCGACCTGTATATCGATCCTTCTTGGAACCAGGAACTCGACGTCGTTCAAGTAGAGGAACTCGTCCATGAGGTTGAAGAGCAGGCTCTCCATGTCCATCCCCTCGGCCTCCAAGGTGAACTCCTCTTTCTCGGCTATTCCCTCGATGGGAGTCATGGCGTTGAACATGCCGAAGGCCAGGTTGGCGAAAGCCTCTCCGAGGGTGGAGCCGGTGGCCTCGACGAGGAGGTCCGCCAGCGGGCCCCCCTCCGGGTAGGTGAAGCTTTTCATCACTCCCACTCTATGGTGGACGGGGGTTTATGGGTTATGCCCCACCAGGCCACCATGGAACCTGAGCCAGTAAACCGGGGCCTCATCGTAGGTGATCCTCTCATGGCCCCAGAAGGCGTCGATGTCTCCACCGCTGGTAAAGCTGTACCTCCATGGGGCCGCAACATATTCCTCTGGGCCACGGTACGGGTTCTTTCTCTCCACAAGCCCCAGAGCCTTGACGAGGAACCCGAACACCTCACCCGGGTCGCGGGCCGTGGCGACGCCGTAGTAATTCATAGACCATATGGCATGGTCATCCCTGAAGACCACTTCCTCACCGATGAAGGGGTTGCCCCCGAAGTACCTGTCCCTGTAGGTGTAGCCGTCTCGGGAGAGCAGGTATTCTTTCGAGCCGTCAGCGAGCCGCTTAGGCTCGAAGGTTGACGAGCCATAGGTACGCCTCTTGGCCCACACCAGAAAATCAGCTAGATCCATAAAGAAACAGAATATGTGGGTTATTAGAAGGTTTACTCCCACTCTATGGTGCTGGGGGGTTTATGGGTTATGTCGTAGACAACCCGGGTGACGCCGGGTATCTCGTTGCCGATCCTGTTGCTTATACGCTCCAGGACCTCCCACGGCGCCTTGCTGAAGCTGGCGGTCATCGCGTCGACGCTCTCGACCAATCTGACGGCTATGGTCCACCCGTACGCCCGTTCGTCGCCCTTAACCCCCGTGGTCTTGGTGTTGGTCAGCACGGCGAAGTACTGCCAGAGCCTTTCCCTGAAGGGGTGGGCCTCCACCTCCTCGCAGACGATGGCGTCCGCCTTCCTGAGCGCATCCAACTTAGCCTCCGTGATGGGGCCGATTATCCTGACGGCTAGGCCCGGCCCGGGGAAGGGCTGCCTCCACACAAGCTCCCCCGGGAGCCCCAGTCGCTCCCCCAGTCCCCTGACCTCGTCCTTGTATAGCTCCCCCAGGGGGTCGATTACCTCCTTGAACATCATCTGGAGGGGTAATCCACCCACGTTATGGTGGGTCTTTATAGTGTCGCTGTTCCGGGTCAACCCGGACTCGATCCTGTCGGGGTAGATCGTGCCCTGAATGAGGTAATCGGCCCCGAACCTCCGGGCCTCATCCTCGAAGACCCTGATGAACTCCTCCCCGATGATCTTCCGCTTCTCCTCGGGGTCGACCACGCCCTCGAGCTTCCTGAGAAACCTCTCTCTCGCATCCACCACCACTAGGTTGAGGCCCCTGTCCTTGAAGGCGTCCTCCACCTCGGCGGACTCGTTCGCCCTCATGAGGCCCTGGTCGACGTGGACGGCCATCAGGTTCCCTCCCAAGGCTTTCCCCGCCAGAGCGGCGGCTACGCTGGAGTCTACGCCTCCGCTCAAGGCGATGATAGCCTTCCCGTCCCCCACGGCGTCCTTGATCGCCCGGATCGCCTCCTCCGCCCTGTCCAGAGGCCTCCAGTTGGGCTCGCAGCCGCAGATCTTGAAAACATAGTTCCTGAGCATCTCGTTGCCGTGCACAGTGTGGACCACCTCGGGGTGCCACTGGAGGCCCCAGATAGGTTTCTTGTCGTGCCTCATGGCGGCGACCGGCGCCCTGTCGGTGTGCGCCATGACTCTGAAGCCCTCCGGCGCCTCGAAAACCGTGTCTCCGTGGCTCATCCACACCTGCTCGCAGGCGTCCAGCCCCTCCAGCACCCCGACGGGTTCATATATGTAGGCTTTGGTCACGCCGTACTCTCTGGCCTTCGCCAACTCTCCGCCGTGCATCGCGGCGAGGAGCTGGAGCCCGTAGCATAGCCCGAGGACCGGGACCCCCATCTCAAGTATATCGGGATCGAGGGTGAGGGCGTTCTCCGCCTTGACGCTGCTGGGGCTCCCTGAGAAGATGACTCCCTTCACGTTCATAACCGAGCCCAGGGCCTCCACCTCGGCTCTCGTCGTGTCGCTGGGCAGGATCTCGCTGTAGACGTTCATCTCGCGGACCCTGCGGGCTATGAGGTGGCAGTACTGGCCGCCGAAGTCCAGGATGGCTATCCCGTCGTGTCGTGTGTCGGGGGTCATTAACTATCATGGAGGAGGGGATGTTTTAATGGTTTTGTTAAATAATCGTGCAAGTTTGCATAGATATTTCATGTTTAATGCCTACGACCGCCGCACATGGGCCGTGCTTGTGATCGCCGTCGTCCTAACCCTTGTCAACCTAGGTACAAGATGTGACGTCGCCTACAGCCCGGTCATCGTCTGGGCCCTCGCCGGCATAGTCTACAAGCAGATGGCGGAGCCCCTGATACCCTACGCCGCCGGCCTGGGGGCCCTGATGATAATCGCGGGATAGGCCTCACCTTGGTGAAGAGTAGTGGGGGCTAGAGGTTATCTAGGAGCCTATCCACGTCTTCCTTCGTGTTGTAGAAGTGGTTCGATACCCGTACGTGGTCGCCGTGGGCCGACCTGCCCGTCACCTTGATCTTAATGGCCTTGAGCCTTGCAGCCAGCTCCACGGCGCCTTCTTGGAAGTAGCTCACTATCGTCGACGCCGGGGGGCCGGGCGTCCAGAGCTTCTTCCCGAGACCGGATAGCCGGTCGTAGAGGTAGCGTGAGAGCATGAGGTTCCGTTTCTCCACTTGGCCGATGCCTACCCTGTTCAGGTACTCTAGGGATCTCTCCATGGCGTACATGCCCTGGAAGTGGAGTGTCCCGTACTCGAACTTCTCGGCCGTTCCCAGGTCGACCGGGTCCTCGGGGTTGTCGCCTCCCCATATCTGGTTCTTCCATCCGGTCCTGTCCGGCGTCAGCTCCGCGAGGTTCTCCCGCTTCACGTAGAGGAAGCTGAGCCCCGCCGGGCCCATGAGGTACTTGTAGGGGGCGAAGCTCACGTAGTCCACGCCGTCCCTCCTGTAGTCCACGTCTAGGGCGCCCACCGCCTGAGTCGCGTCCACAAGCACCTTGGAGCCGTGGCTGTGGGCTACCTCGGCCACCTCCCCCAGGTCGAGCCTCTGGCCGTTGACGTAGCTCACCTGGCTGACCTGGACGAGCCTGGTCCTGTCGTCCACGAGCTTCTCCAGGTCGCCGGTGTCGAAGACGCCTTCCACCGGTCTCCACACGCGGGGCTCGACGCCGTGCCTAGCCGTGGTGTGGGTGTGCAGCGGGTTGTGCTCCCACTCGGGGAAGACGACGTTGTCGCCTCTCTTCCACTCTGTGCCGTTCACAACTATGTTGAGCCCCGAGCCGGTGCACATGTCGAAGGCGACCTCCTCGGCGGAGACGTGGATGAAGGCCGCGACCATCTCTCTAACACGTCTCGCCTTGGCCAGCCACTCCTGGAGGATCGTCCTGTCCCCCGTGGTGTCGAACATGTACCACTGGTCCACGTACTCTCCGTAGCCGTCCCTCACCTGCGCCGGCATGAGCCCTACGAATGCGTTGTCCAGATATACCCAGTCCCTCAGGACGGGGAAGTCCCTACGAATCGCGGAGACATCCATGAAAGCCTCACCTATGATGCGTCATATGATGGGCGTTGCTGCGTTTAAGCTAAGCTGTGCATGGCGGGCGCCCCGGTCAGACGTATACGTTGGTCTTCTGCATCTGGAGCCCCGGGCCGCTCACCACGACGAGGGTTCTCGACCCCAGCATGGTCTTCTCGCTCGGTTCTATACTCGCCTTGCCTCCGCTGCTCTCCTGGGCGAGGAACCCGGCGAACATGGCGAAGGGGCAGACATACGTGCCTGAGACCAGTCTCCGGCAGGCCCCACCAAACATGCAGCCGCGGATGTTGAACCTGAATGAACGGTGGTCCTCCATCACCGCCGTCGCCTTCTCGGCGACGCCCGAAGACTCAAGGAGGGCGCTGTACTTGTCGAGGGTCTTCTCCACGCTGTGGATCGTTATGAGCCCCATGGTGGGCACTCCCGTCACCTTGTAGAGGGCGTCACGCATCAGACCTACGAGGGACCTGAAACGGGAGACTGGGACGATGCCAGCCGTCACCTGTACGTAGCTCAGAAACAAGCCGTGGAGTAGGGAAGCGACGTCTAGCTCACCCGGCTCGAAAATGGCATGGGAGCCTTGAGACGCATCAGAGCTCACTACGGATCACAGAGAGTCCAAGCGCGCTGATTAAACGGTTGTCCCCCGTTGATATAGATCAGGGGCTAAAATCTTGCGGCGTGATGTAAAGATGAGAAAAGGGTTTGGGCTACTCCCTGATGGTCTTGAGCTCGCGTACCTCGACCACGCCCAGGTACATTTCCTCGAGCTGCGGGTGGTTCAGGAGCTCCTGTGCGCCGCCTTCGAAGGTGAACCTGCCGCCGCGCATCATGTACGCGTAGTCACCTACGGCTAGGGCGCGCCTTGCGCGCTGCTCCACCAGCACGATCGGGAGACCGGTCTCGTCGGCCATGGCCTTGAGCTGCTTCATGACGTCCGTGACCAGCTTAGGCATCAGCCCGGCGGTGGGCTCGTCCACCACCATCATCTTGGGGTCCCTCATGAGCACCATCCCCTCGGCGAGCATCTGGCGCTCGCCTCCGCTCAGGGTTCCGGCCGCCCTCGGCATGAAGCCCTTGAGCACCGGGAAGAGGTTGAAGACGAACTCCATCTTGTCCTTGATCATGTCGGAATCCTTTACGGTGTACGCCGCCATCTTTAGGTTGTCTTGGACAGTCAGGTTGCTGAATATGTTGCCCACCTGGGGCATGTAGCCTATGCCGAGCTTCGTTCTCTCGTAGGCCGGCATCTCGTTGATTCTCTGGCCCCCGAAGGTGATGTCGCCGCTGTAGACGGTGGCGAGGCCCATGAGGGCTTTCAGGAGGGTGGTCTTGCCGACGCCGTTGGGGCCGACGACGATGGTTACCTCTCCGTCTGGAACCTTGAAGTCTAGGTCGTAGAGGACGTGGATAGGCCCGTAGCCCACGTTCAGGCCCTTGGTCTCAAGAATATATTTACTTCCCATCTCACTCACCTAGGTATGCTTTGATCACCCGCTCGTCCTCGAATACCTCCTCGGCGGTGCCCTCTGTAACAAGCTTACCTCTGTCCATGGCGAAGACGTGGTCCGCGTACTGGGCGGCCACCTCGAGCCTGTGTTCGATGACGAGGAACGTGATCCCGATCTCGTCGCGGAGCCTCAGGACGTGGCTGAAGATCTGGTGGCAGAGCACCGGGTCGATGCTACCAACCGGCTCGTCGAGCAGTATAGTCTCGGCTCCTGACATCAGCGCCCGCCCGATCTCCAGTAGCTTGAGCTCTCCTCCGCTAAGGGTGTTCGCAGGTTTGTTCCATACGTGTCTTAACCCAAGAACCTTCAGCAACTCTGACGCCCGTCTCACGGCGTTGATCTCGCTGTCGACCCACGTTGGCTTGAACATTGAGAGAGCTATGTTCTCTCCGGCGTTCTCGGGCAAAGCGACAAGCATGTTCTCCAGAGTGGTTAGCGACAGGAAAGGTGAGGCGATCTGGAATGTGCGTACGAGTCCTCTCCGCGCAATCTTGTACATGTCCTCGCTCGTGATGTCTGCCTCGCGATAATAGACATGTCCTTCCTCGGGCACATATATACCTGAGATGCAGTTCACCAGTGTCGACTTGCCGCAGCCGTTGGGGCCAACCAGAAGATAGATTCCTCCCTCTTTTAGGCTGAAACTGACACCATCGTTAGCAGCGAACTTACCGAAATACTTGTATACATTGTCTATTTTCAGTACTTCCGACATATCGGCATCAACGATCCTATAGCGTGGGGTTTCTGTTTAAATATTTTGCCAGAATATTAAATTCATATTTTGAAAAATAGGCAATTTAATATTATTTTAAAAAAAAAGGATTTAGGTTTTGTGTGTTTACCTTGTTGGTGGTACGTAGCCAATTAAGTCTGTGTACCATGTAACGGTATCCGTGACCATGTCGTACAGTCCGGCAACGTATTCACTACCGTCGCCGGTGTCGTCAATTTGGTAGGCCCAGATCTGGTAGTTGGCTGCGTATCTGTCGCCATCCTCGTTTATCTTGTTCCAGCCGCTAGCGCCGAAACTGTTGAAGCAAGTGGTCTCCTGAAGTGGGATGTTAACATTTGCATCTATGCTTTGGCTCTCGAGTATTGTCTCTGCAAGCACCCAGCCGATGTCATACGTACAAGCAGTATAGTAGCCATAAGGCATTGATACGAGAGCATAGTATCTCTCGGCTAGGTCCTTATATTTTTCTGATTCCGCTGGTGCAGCCAGTGTACTGTAGAGATCAACATGGGCTGCCTGTTCAGGGGCGTCGTCCTCTATCTGTGTTGTCAAAGCTGTGCCGTCGCTACCGAACCATACAGTGCTGTAGACTGTTGGGAAGTCCTCTGCTTGCTGGAGCATCATGGTGGCCTCCTGGAAGGAGATTATATCAATACCAACATGTTCCGCACCATACTCATCAACAGCCTCAGAAAGAATATCCTCAGCCAGCTGTAGATAGCTTGAGAACTCTTGGACTTCGGCAGCATACCTGATCCTCTCAAGCATCACTCCACCGCCATCTAGCCACATTGGCTCCAATATATTATAGATGCCGTCTGCCCATGCGTCACCACGCTGGATAACTACCAAGGCTTTGATACCGTGGCTCTCAAGCATCCTTGCGATAGCGGGAGCCTGAACCAGGTCGGTTGGGCACATCCTGAGGAGATTGTCGCCGGGGATCATTAGCGTTGGGCTGGTGGATGATGCGCTCCACATCAACATATCGTTGTCGGTACAATAGCTTAGAGCTGATGCAGCTTGGCTTGACCAGCCGCCGCCGATGAATATGTTGACGTCTATGCTCTTGAAGCCCTGGACCTTCTCCAGGTGGACCGCAGCTTGGCTGGTTGCGTCGTCAATCAAGTACTCGAACTCTACGTCGTATCCAAGTTTAGAAGCATATTCGTTGTAATCCGGTGTCATCATTTCTTTTATGTGTGGTTGGGCTGTCTCTAGGCCGGATGTCGTGGAGCTGATGTAACCGATCTTAATGGTCTTGCCGTCGAGCGGTATGGCTTCAACAGTCTGGGTTACAACCACCTCTTTTGTCTGCGTCGGGGCGGCGAAGTATCCTACGCCCCCTCCGACGACCAGTCCTACTACGAGTAGCACTATAGCTAGGGTGTTACCTTTCATTTCCAAGTTTTGTTTCACCTTATTGTTTGTCGCAGAGAGTAATTTCACTCTTTACATTATATAAGGTTTTTACATATTCTTATTTGCAGTAGATTCGCAGGTGGTTGATTATTAGCCTTTTTTCATTGGTTTCTTGACCTCGCTTTATCCCTTCGGGAGCTGCAGGAAATCTATCCACTAATCCCTAGACACCCGTCACACAAGTGAACCACTCCACCTCTCCCCACATACATGCCAAGCCCGCACCCACCCCAACAACCGAAACCCCCCGAGGTCCCCAACCCTCAGCCCTACCGTCCATGTGGAAGAACCTGTCCAGCAGCACCACGTCTATCCTGATCCACCTCAGCGCGTACCTGAGGAGCATCTTCACCAGCCCCGCGGCCTTCTTCTTGTCTGTGATGGGGAGGGCCGCCAAGGTAATCCTGCACCCGTCCCGGACGATGTCGAGAATATTGTAGACCCAGAACCTGGTGGTCCCGCACCGTGCCGGGGACTCCCCGATGAAGGGTTTCTCGTGGATGTCCACGGCCACACTTTTCCGGCCGGTGAGGAGGCGTCTCCTCTTGGCCTCCCTGAAGACCTTCTCCAGGCAGGGGTCGAAGAGGGTCATCGGGTCTTTTCCATTGGTCTCCAGAACCCGGTTACGGACCACGCCGGGGCTGGGGGCGTTCCTACCCCTCTCCTTGAGGAACGCTACGGAGGACTCGATGTCCCTCTAGGTCATGGCGGCGAAGAGGAGTACGTCCCGGACCGCGTCTCCCGGGTGTACTGTGTTGGGGGCCGCTTCGAGGCTGGGGCCTTCCTGGAGGGCTTTCTCGATAAACCGTTAAACCTGTTTGCTCTCGTTTTCACGAGGCTTTGGCTTCCCGGGGACGGCTGAGCTTTGATTGGGCCAAGCCTTCCCCGGAACAATTATGTTGAAGGTAGATTAAATCTTCACTTAAAAACCACTTGCGAATCAACTGATTTAAGAAAAACATTGGATATCATATAAACTTGCTTTTTATCGCTGTAGAGGGATTAATCTAAGCAAAAACTCTTTAGTTCAGAGAATTTCTATTAACCTCGCTCCAATGGTTCGGAGTATTTAACCCCTTATAAACAAACGTCGGTTTAGGACTTAATTTTATGGGTTTTTTAAAATCCTCTATAGGTTCATGAAAAGTATTATTAATTCATATAGTTAGAACCTTGGTGGGTTTAAACATGTTAATCCCAGCAATTTGGATAGCAGCTCTGACTTATGCAAGTGAGTTAACACTACTCAGTATGGGCTTCACGTTGACATATCTGACGGCGAAAATACCCAACTTCGCACACGGAACGTACGCAGGCATAGGCATCTATGTAAGCTACACGTTCTCAAAAATCCTTGGATTTTCACCCTACTGGGGGTTCCCTTTTTCCTTCGTAATTGGAGGCTTGATCAGTATACTCATCTACTTTCTGGTCATCGGGGTACTCCAAAGATTGGGTGGCGGAGCAATCGTATTAACCATTTCAACGCTGGCGATCCAGATCTTCCTAGCGGGTGCAACCAACATCTACGCATTCTGGCTGAGAGCCAAGTACAGTACTTACGCATCGTTGTTCATGTTGAAAGACTTTGACTTTAAACTTGGTGACTTCCCAGGAATCTTCATAGTTTCTATGGGACTTACAGTCTCCTGTGTAATACTCCTGCACTATATGCTAACAAGGACAAAGATCGGCGTAGCGATGAGAGCGACTGCAGAGGATCCGGAGCTTGCTTCAGTACTCGGAATCAATATAAACCAGGTCCAAGTATTCAGTTGGTTCCTCACAGGAGGAATGGCTAGTTTAGCGGGTTCAATGATCCCCCTTTGGTTCATGAGCACCCCAACGACCGGCGCCATGATGATTACTCCCATCATGGCCGGCAGTCTGTTGGGAGGCTTCGAAAACGTGTATGGAGCCGTTATAGGTGGTTTAGCGGTCGGTGTATCCGAGATTATGTTGACATACTGGGGCTCAGTCATATTAGGGGCTTGGGTAGGTGAATACCGGCCATTGATCCCCATGATATTCCTTGTAATCATTCTATTGATAGAACCTCGTGGTCTACAAGGAGTATGGGAAAAGATAATTGCCAGCGACTCAGGACAATCAATATTGAAATCACTTGGATTGCTTAAGGAGGAACCAGTAACATGATACAAGAAATAGCACTAGGACTACTTACAAGCAGCGTAGCAGTCGAAGGCACTTCCAGGCTAATCGTAGACATAGCCATGTACTTTGGTCTATTCGTCATTGTAGCCATGGCCCTCAACTTCCAGTATGGAAACGCAGGCATACCCAACATGGGATGTGCCGTACAGGTTATCATTGGCGGCTTCACAGTAAGCGCCATAACGACCCGGTTAATATTTACCCTAGCGGGGAATGCTGGAGTTGAGATTCTACCTTGGACATCCGACTACGATTGGGTGTACAACAGTCCAGTCAACGTTAACATTGTAAACAGCTGGCTTTCCGGTAAACCTCTTTTCTGCATCTCAATGCTTCTCTTCACAATAGCAATAAACCTAGTACTAGGCGCCGTCATCGGATGGTTAATCAGCTTACCAGCCATTCGGCTTAGGGCAACCTACCTAATGATCGTCCTGATTACCATGGCCGATGCCTCACAGATCTTTGGAAGGAATATAACCTGGATAAGCGGTGGAACACTTGGATTATTTATCCCGGATATTTTCAAGTGGTACTCAGGAGACCGAACTATAGTGATGGCAATCATAACATTGTTGATAGGCCTGATCAGCTTTTTCATCTTCAGAACCATGCTGAACAGTCCCTACGGCAGATTGATGAGGGCTATACGCGAAAACGAAGTCACAGTGGGCAGCGTAGGTAAAAACGTAACCGGGATCAGACGGAACATACTCATGTTCGCCTCCGGCATCACTGCCATAAGCGGTGCATTAATTGGGTTCTACTTCAGCTACGTCGTGGAAGCAAACTATCAACGTGCCCTATGGACCTACTGGCCCTGGCTGATGCTCATACTTGGAGGACCTGGTAACAACGCCGGAACTTTCCTCGGCTGCGCACTGGTAACTGCCCTCCGAAGGATCATCATCGTGAACAAATGGTTCCTGCAGGAGGTCTTCTTCTTCCCGATCGCCTACTTCGAGCAGATCCTTCTTGGAGTACTACTAATAGCCGTAATCATATTCCGTCCAAACGGTATTATTCCCGAGAAGCTACTATACATCCCGGGAGTAAACTACAGGAAGCTAGTGGACGAAGAAGTCGTAGTTGACTGGAGAAGTGCGTCGAAGTCTCGCGGAGCCTCAAGCGGAATATCGGGGATCTTCAGGACGCTAGGCGGTAAGAAAGAGGAGGCAGGGGACTAATGGACATGGACACGATCCTGTTCTGGGTCATGATCGCCATCTGGGTGATCATGCCTGCCTTCATCGTATACGAGGAGATCCGGGAAAGAAAAGCCCTCGCAGAGAGTGAGGCAGCGACTGAGGAACTTCAAGTAGCCAACGAGTAAATCCATTCCTTTTCTATTTTTTATAAAAACTGTTTTGAAGCAGCCTTCGATTAAAAAATGGTTTCTACTCGGTAGTAAGCGAGTAGTGAACACCCAGGTCACCAAAAGCCCCGTCGATGTTCTCGATGAGGCCTAGGATCTTCTTCATCGAAGGCTTTTCGGTCCACTCGAACACGAAGTCGTACTCGCCGAGGGTCATGCTGGCGTCGCTGATTATCTTCTGGGGCTCGTAGCAATCCTTGTACGTGTTCTGCAGGTTCTTCAGGTAGCTATCCCAGTCTCTCTTGTCGCTCTGCAGCCTCGTAGGGTAAGGCACACACTTGTGGCTGAACTTTATCTCTATGGCCTTCGACATGTCTACGGCGACGCCCTCAAGAGCCTTGATGGCTTTAAGAAGCGGCGGGCCAAAGATTCGAACATAAGTCTTTGTCATGGTGATCGCAAAAACATGGGGAACTGGACGATAAAAAGTCTTCCCAAGTGAAAAATATTCTTCAAACGAGTCTGTGTCACCGCGACTGCTGTTTCCTCTCAGCCATCCTCTTCATGAGGATGCGGTACCTGCGGTACTTGTCGTCGAGGGAGAACTTTGCTGGGTGGGGCGACTCCGTCGTGCCTCCGCACCGTGGGCACGTGTCCTTGAGCGTGTATTGGTTGCAACTGGTGCATCGCCTCAGAAGCCATACCATCGGCGCTACTCCCTCGTGAACGAGACGCTGCCTTCTATGGCCTCCCAAGCCTCTTCAGCGAACTTGACCACCTTGTCGAGCGCGTACTCGGCCTTCTTGTAGTCCTCCGCCGTGAGCAGGATCCTGTACTTGGGGGCGCCTAGGGTGGATATGTTGATGGTGGCG
This sequence comes from Candidatus Bathyarchaeota archaeon, assembly GCA_030669135.1. GTDB lineage: Archaea > Thermoproteota > Bathyarchaeia > TCS64 > TCS64 > RBG-16-57-9. The sequence goes on from DAOVEE010000005.1 coordinate 14,659, forward strand.
TCGTTATTCTGGGCGACCTCCTCGGCCTTCTGGAACGTGTCCTTGATCTCCTGTATGCCGTAGCTGGACATGGTCGACGCCTCAAGGACGCCCTGAATCGTGACGCCCTTTATGACTATCTTTTCCTTGGCGATCTCGCTGAGGACGTCGGCTGCCTTGGGCTCTACGCCGGCCTCCTTGAGGGCGTCCGTGCCATTCTTGGCGGCGGCCTCGAGTCCCTCGTATAGGCTGCCGTAGTGGTCCACCAGCTTCGCCCCATCTCTCTCGAAAAGGGCCTCGGTATCCGTGTTGAGCTGCTGGGCTGCCTGCGTGAGCAGGGTCACCGCCTTCCGCTCCTTCTTCCAGGACTCGATCTTCTTACGTTTATCGTCCCGGCTCACCCTTCTCAGGCTGAGGTCAACCTGCCTCTTCCCCGGGTCCGTCCTGAGTACCTGTAGGACGACCTTCTGGTTTTGCCGCACGTGGTTCCGGATTTTCCTCACCCATCTGCTGCTTATCTCAGAGATGTGTAGAAGACCCTCCTTTTCGGGGTACTCCTCGAGGCCGACGTAGGCGCCGTAGCTCTCCACGCGCCGCACCGTCGCAACTACGAGTTCGCCGACCTCTGGCCACTCGGGTCGCCCCAGACTCATCTAAATCACCCTAAAACAGAGATTATGGCGGCGTTGATCTTGGCTTTCCCGCCCATGGGCTCCGCGAGCACTTCTCCGCAGGTCTGGCACTTGACCTGGGTGCTGCTGTGGCTGAATAATATCTGCTCAGATTCGCAGCTTATGCACCGTACGCGTAGGAACCGTGACGTGGGGCGGGGTATGAGGTGCTCCCATTCGGCCAAGCTATACTACCTCCAGCTTCTTGAGCCGCATCCCTTTACGCTGTAACGTGTAGCTGCACTCCTTGCACTTGAGTATGAGGGACTGCTTCTTCGTGACCTTAGCCTGGTTGTGCTGCTCCGGGAACTTCTGCCCACCGTAGCCCTTCTTGCGGGTGGCCTGCCTGCGCTCGCCCTTCTTTGCGCCCGCTCTTTTCCCGGGCTTATAGATGGAGACGCTGAATTCCGTGTGTGTCTTGCACTTCGGACAGTAGGTCCGGATGGTACTCGGTACTTTCATGGCTCTATATCCACCAGCTTAGCTATACCTCTCCTTATTAGGTTTACCGCATTCTGGCGAGGGATGCTGGCGACGTCCTCAGGGTCGAAGGGACCGTACGCCTTCATATCAACGCCCATGATCGCGGGCAGGGGCTTCAGGAACCTGATCACAACCAGGTCACCCTTAGGCGCCTCGTGTGAGGCGGTTACGCTGTGCCTCGGCGCCGGGGCCGGCCTGGGCGCCTGGACGGTGGGCGGCGCCTCGGGCTCGGGGATGTCGGCCCCCTGCCTGTAGCCTAACAGTAGTTGCCTGAGGTTTGCGTGGAACCTCTGCTCCTCGGGCGTCATGGCCTGGGCGTCGATGGGCTCGCCCCTAAGCTCCTTGGTGACTATCTTCCGGAGTCTGGTCTCGGTGAGCTCCCTCAGCATCTGGCCCACGAACTGTCTCTCCTGTTTGGTTATGGAGCCGGTGAGGGCCCCGGGGTCGGTGGGGGTCTTGTTCAGCTCCTCGGAGTAGCGGCGCATCTCGTGGAGGAACTCGTCGGGTATGTTCTGGAGCCCGGGCTTCTCGTTCTCCCTCTCCCACACCCTGTGGAGTCTCTCGTACCTGTCGCTCATCGTTTCAGCCTGGCTCCTTTCTTGCATAGGAAGAAGAGGGCGGCGCCCACGGGGAGCTCCGCCTCCTCTTCCTCGTATGGTCCGTACTCCACGTCGTTTATCTTTATTTTGGGGGCCCACCTGAACTCTAGCAATACGGGGTCGCCCGTTATCACAGTCGCCCTCGTGAGGGGGTCGTAGTCGGGCAGGGAGCCGTACGGTATGGTCTGGACCTGCCAGCCCGTCTTGCTGTGGAGTGTTTTGGGCAGCCTGATGAGGCGGTGGATGTCGGTGGTGACGACGGTGTCGATCTCTGAAGCCTGGAGCTTCACGGCCTTCTCCAACACAGTCTGTAGGCTCTTGGGGTCGATGAGGCTGGTGACGTTGCTGGGGTGCCTCTTCATGAGGGTGTTGAGCACCTTCTCCTTGTCCTCTATGATGCTCTTCGTTGCTCTCCGGCTGAGCTTCATGGACTTCACCTCCTCGGGCTCGACCTCCTGGATGTAGTCGTAGAGGGCGCGGCCTGTTCTGCCCCTCCAGCCCCCCTCGGCGAGGGTGGGGCGCACCCCCCTGTTCCTCTGGCTGAAGCCCTGGTACTCGGCCTCGAGCCCTATAGCCATTATGTAGTCCACTATCTCGCGGCGGGCCTGCTGGTCGAGGGGGATCATGCCGTCGCTGTGGACGTGGACGTGGTAGCCCCTGTTGCCGCTGAAGTTGGTGGTCAGCTCGTCGGTGCCTACGCCGAAGTCCTGTATGAGTATGTCGAGGAGCTTCTGGGCCTCGTGTTTGGCGGCCTGGAGGCACCGCGCGCAGAGCCAGGTCTCCGTCTCGAACTGGGCCTTACCGCACTCGCATATCTCGGGGTGGTGGCCTGTGCCCTGGTTGTCACAGTTCCTGCACCACCACCTGTCGTGCTCCATCTGGCAGGGGAGGTCGAAGTGGTCGGCGTCTATGTCGAAGACCAGGTCTGCGCCCCTCCATCCTTTGCGGGCCATGTCGGCGGCGGGGTCGTCGTAGTAGCCGCTGCTGTGGTAGCTGTGGGCTGGGGCGTTGGACCTGAGGTATCGTCGAAGCTTGTCGAGGGTGGGGAACCGATTGTGGCGGTACATGGTTCGTCCGTGGAAGGTGAGGAAAGCGAACTCCCTGTGCGCTATGTCTATGGGGGCGGGTATGGTGTCGCTGTTCCGGGCGTACCACTGCCTGAACTGGGCCTTCACGAACTCGGGGCTGCCCCAGTCCTCATCCATGGCTATTGAATAGTCCACGAGGTTTTAAAACAGGTTACCTCGAGGGGTAGGTCCTGTGGCGGCATTTTCCGCAGAAGTGGACGTTGAAGCGTACGACGTTGTCGTAGTGCCTGCAGTAGTGGAGCCCTATGCTCTTGAGCATCTGCTTCTTCTCCTCCGTGAGTTCCCGCATGCCGGTCTCTGTTATTGTTGGGCGGTGGTATTTGAGGGTTCAGCTTCCTGCTGCTCTCTCTGCCGCTCCAGACGCCGCACCTTCTTCCTGTAGTAGCCGAGGGGGTGGCTCACGGTCTCGCATATGCTGTCCATGTTGCGGCAGATGCCGTGGGTCCTGAGAGTGCTGCACGTGGGGGGCGTGTACTTAGTGCGGTGGCCCTTGAGGCCAGCGATGTGCTCTATCTGGTACCTTGTGAGGCTCTCGTCGAAGTCGGTGACGCTGGTGTAGAGCTGCACCATGTCGTCGATGGGCATCCCCACGTTCACGAGGAACGACGTGAGGCCGAACCTCTCCATGTGGCTGGCCCGTTTCCCCGCGAGGAGCCCCTCCAGGCAGTACCTCATGCACGGCGGGAACGCCTCGTTGATGACCTCGTCGGGCAGCTGGCTGCCGCTCAGCCTTACCCGGTTCTCCTCGAAGACTTTCTTCACGTCGTCGAGCCTCTTCTGCAGGGGCTCCGGGAGGGTGAAGCTGGAAGGCGTCGACACCCTCTCCCGCACCCACTGCTCCACCCCTACTTGGAGGAGCCGGGCGGCCTCGACGCCCGTGAGGCAGACGAGGCCGTTCTCCATCTTCCTGTTCACAAGCTTCCACTTGGCTTCGTGGAAAGAGGAGGCGGCCCTCAGGTAGTCAGGGTAGGCCAGTTTGAGGGTGTGGGGGACGCCGTCGATGTTCTCCGGGTCGCGTCTGATGTCCCAGCCGAACTCGTCCACCGCTATCCGGGTGATCTTCTCCTCGTACTCGTCCTGGAGGAGGTTGTAGGCGCGGACAGCCTCGGCCAAGGCGAACCGGCGGCTGAGGAACTGCTCGCCGATGAGGGTGACGTACATGACGGCCAAGGGGTAGCTGAGGAGCTCCGTGAGGGGGTCTGCCAGCTTGGCCGAGACGACGCCCTGCACTATGGCCTCCTTCACTCGCTCCGCTGCCCTGTCCAGGGCCTTGCCGTAGTTGGGGTCGGTGAGGTCGTCCAGCTGGAGGTCGAGTCCATCCAATAGCTCCAGCCCCGCCTTGAGGAACGGGTACTTGGCGGCCTCCCTCTCCGACATATCAAAGGTACTGGCTGCGTGGCTCATATTATCGTTTTGGATGTCGTCCAACAGCCGCGGTTTTTATATAACCCGGTGACGTTGGCTTCTCCATGCCCCAGAAATACCAGTGTCAGGTCTGCGGCTACGTCTACGACCCGGATGTCGGCGACCCGGACAACGGTTACCCGGCGGGCACCGCCTTCGAGGACCTGCTGGACGACTGGGATTGCCCCCTCTGCGGAGCCCCCAAGTCAGAGTTCAAGCCCATCTAGGGCTCATCTATTTCTTTAGCAGGTAGCTGATCCACCAGAAGCATCTGCCGTGGAACACGTTGCCAAGCGTAACGCCGTCTGTGTGGCGGCTGAACAGCTCGACGAGCTCCTCTGCGGTGAAGTAGTTCTTCACGATGAGGTGCTGGCTGCCGTCGTTGAGCGTCCTGAGCTTGTAGGTGTTGGGGTCGCCCTCCTTGGTGACGAGCCTGCCGCCGACGCCTTCGATGTACGTGTTGTCGACGATGAACACCCGAGCCCCTGGGGCTAGGACACTGTGCATGTGCTCTATCCAGCCGTCCATGTCCTCTCTGTGGACGTGGCTGAGCCAGAACGACGTCAGGGCGCCTGTGAACGTGTCAGGCGGGAACTCCATGCTGTAGCCGTCCATGGCTCTGAACTCCGTGGGGCAGCCGTACGTCTTGGACCGGGCTATCTTCAGGACGGCTTCGTTGATGTCGATGCCCGTTATGCGTTCCGCGGTCTCGCTGACACGCTCCGTCCAGTAACCAGTGCCGCAGCCGATGTCAAGGACGTTGCAGCCCTTGAACGCTTGCTTGAGCTCCTCGCCGAGGCGGGCCTGCTCCTGCTGGCGGTCTGGGTCCCTCCACTCGTATATCTGCTCGTATTCCCTAGCGCGGTTCCTGTAGTACTTGACCATGTCCTCGGACATGGGCAGATAATTAGGGGAACCATTTGATAAAGTGAACGACGCTACCCTATCGAGGCGTCAGTTAGACGCTTGACGAAAGCCCTGTCGCCGTCAAGTAGACTGTACTTGTACAACTCGTTGAGGGTCACCCACTGGACCTTTTCATGTGCGTTAAGTGTGTAGCTCCCTGAGTCAACCCTGACTCGGTAGTAGAGTATCTTGACGGCGCCTTCTGAATCCGAGTCCTCCTGTGCTCCTAGGAACTCTTGGACCGTCACGTCCAGATCAAGTTCCTCAGACAGCTCCCGTTTCAAGGCCTCCTCGGGCGTCTCCCCCTGTCTTACCTTTCCGCCTGGAAACTCCCATCGTAGCTCGTATGCGTCTCCTCGTTTGCGCTGGGCTATCAGGTATCTCCCATTCTCCTCGATAACCCCGCCGACAACGATCACGTTCCATTCACCGGTTAGTAGACCCACGGGATGAGCCTGTGCCTCACCTTCTTCATGTAGTCCAAATATCGTTTGTTGTACCGGCGCACCAGGGCTTCCTCCTCCTTGGGCACGTATACGACTATGGCGGCCAGCGTGAAGACGAGGAGCAGCCTGGTCTCGTAGATGGGGAGAGCCAAGGCGAGGCCGACTGCAACCGAGAGGAACCCTGAGTAGAAGGGGTGACGCACATACGCGTATGGGCCGTATGTGATCAGATCACCCTCGTAGTTCCTGCTCCAGAAGACATACCAGTAGACGCAGACGGCGGCCCCCGTGACCGATAGGAGGCCTCCAGCGGCTTTGGCTACGAGTGGCAATGAAGCCATGCTGGTCACGAATACTGGGTGAAGTCGGGGTTTAAAGCTATTGCAGAAAACCCTGGCAGTTTCACGCATCCCCGCCTTCAAACCATTTGTAAATGTTTAATAAACGAAAATGCCTGACATGGCTGCCATGAAGGAGGAAGCGTTCAACATCGTTAAGGATCAGGCGGGGCTCTGCGGCATAACCTGCGGCACATGCGTGCTGGGCAACGGCACCATCGCGGAGACCGCGGGAAAGACTAAGAACTACATCACGGGCTACGGCATCAAGGAGTGGGCGCCCATGGTCCCAGGCGGGGCGGAGATAAACTGGGCCGAGACGGAGAAACCCCTTGAGTGGATGACCAAGTACGCAAACTGCTAGGGCTGCGAGAAGGGGGGAGGCCCCCCGACTGCACCATAAGGTCTTGTGCAAACGAGAGAGGCTACCCGTTATGCAGCCAGTGCGGCGAGCTCGACGGCTGCAACAAGTTCGACTGGCTCGGCGACTACGCCACCGGGTTAAAACAGACTCTGCGAGATAACAAGAGTAAAACAAAGGAAGAGTACATAGCTGAAGCGTTAAAGAGCCAGTAAACACACCTAACCTCCTTTTTATCACTGTTTCTCGAAGAAAACCCAATATACCGTCCCATGTATTGTATCCGTGATGGACGGTAGCCCAGCCAGCTACGATGAGATCGTAGATGCAGCCCTAGACATATTCCAGCAGTACGACACCGCGATCACGTTGAGGCAGCTATACTACCGTCTCGTCAGCAGGCTACTAATCCCCAACACCATCAACAGCTACAAGCGGCTCAGCAGGGTAATGGTGAAGGCAAGGGAGGGCGGAGACGTCCCCCTCAACTGCCTGGAGGACCGGAGCAGGCGGGGCCTAGGCAGGGGCGACGTGGGCTACAACTCGGCGGAGGAGTACCTGAAGAAGAAGATAACTACCCTTCAGGACAGCTGGAAGAGCTTCACCATGCCCATGTGGGACGACCAGCCGAAGAACGTGATGATCAGCCTCGAGAAGGATGCCCTCAGCCGCCTCGTCAGCAGGGAGGCCAACAGGTTCAGCGTGCGCACCTTCCCGACCCGCGGCTACCCGAGCTTCAGCTTCGTACAGGAGATGTCGAGGTACATAACGCACCAGCTTGGGGGCAAGCCGACGGTGGTGCTCTACTTCGGGGACTTCGACCCCAGCGGCGTTGACATCGAGAGGGACCTGTCCGAGCGTCTTGAGAAGTATGGGGCAAAGGATTTCACGGTTCAAAGGATAGCCCTCACAGACGACCAGATAAAGAAGTATAGCCTGCCCCCGATGCCTGTGAAGAGGAGCGACGCCCGGGCCGACAGCTTCCTGGAGGAGCACGGCGACAGAGCCGTGGAGCTCGACGCCCTAGACCCTAACCTGCTTCAGACCACGGTGCGGAAGGCCGTCGTCAAGAACATCAACATGAGGAAGTGGAACGCGAGGGTCCGGAAGACCGAGGAGCTGCAGAGGTGGATAAGGGACAAGCTGGACGACATAGAGAAGGCGCTGGACTCGGAGATCGACGGCCTAGGGTGAGACACGCGAGGAGGCGGGCGATGAGCCTCCTAGGTGAGTGTAAACATTCGAGGAGGGTTTTCCGAAGGCTATGGTGATAAGGCCCCGTGAAGACCGCTGATATGAATAAGGACTACAGGTAGCCACGGCTTCTGTTACAGCGGGTTACATACATTTTCTTAAATCGCCTGCATTCGCTCCGTTCCATAGATAGCTCAGGGGAGACACAGTGTTGAAAGCGATAGGATTACGTAGAGGAATGACGGGGCTCGAGGTGTCCATCATCCTCGTCGCCTTCGTCATCACTGCCTCCGTGTTCGCCTACATGGTGCTCAACGTGGGCTTCCTGACGGCCGAGAAAGCCCAGTCGGTGATCTCGTCCGGGATCAGCGAAGCCAGCTCCGCGCTCTTCCTAGACAGCGATGTCATCGGCAGCTTCGCCAACAACACCGGCGCCCAGGGCGACATATGCCTGACGAAGGCCGTCTTCTACGTCAGGCTCGGCCAGGGCGACAGCCCCATCTCCCTAAGCGACTCCAAGCTGGTGGTCACCTACACCAACGCAAGGTGCCACGCCTCGGTCTACGACAGCAACGGCACCATAACCACCGTCACGGGGGTGACCGGGGACGGCGACGAGATCATAGAGAAGGGGGAACGCTTCAAGGTGTCCATAGACTTCACCGAGCTGGACAAGGCCAGCGTCGACCCCGCCCAGAACAGCCAGCCAGACGTCTACACCCACCCCTACGAGGAGATCCGGATAGAGGTTCAGCCGTCAGGCGGCGCCGTGCTCACCATCGAGAGAACGCTGCCCCAAGTAGCCCACACTGTGCAGGCCTTCTAGTCGAGCCTGTCCCCTCTGACCCATCTGTCTGTTCTCAGGTCGTAGAACCACGCCCGTCTCGGGTTCTGGGCCACCCTCTCCTTGATCCGTAGCAGCCTCTCAGCGGCGTCCCGCCCCTCGAAACTTATCTGCGTGTATGCGTCCAGCAGCCGGGCCGCCGAAGGACAGTTCAGGTCGACCCCCAGAAGCGGTTCACCGCCGCCGATGGGCTCGAGGCTGAAGGGGAACTGCCTGCAGCTGGAGGGGCGGTCACCGTACACGGCGCACCCCGTCTCCTCGAGGTGTGGGCAGGGCTCCACGGCGAGCTGGTAGGCCAACACCCTGAACTTGGAGTCGTGGGGCCTCCTTCCCACGCCGACGGCGGGTCTGACGACGTCCTCCGGGAACAGGTGAACCTCCTCGGGCAGCAGGGTGAGGCCCCTCAGTATCCCTCGGTCCTCCGAGAGGAGGCTGCTGCAGCATTTACCGCAGCGGATGCACGTGAACTCCGCCGTCTCCGACATGATGGATGACTCACCGTTTCATGGCTAGAAGGGGAAGACGACGTCCTTGGGCGGCGGCGGGTAGCTGCGCTTGCTGTGTGTGAGCCCCATGTCAACGATGAGCTCGGCCAACTTGATAACCGCTTCTCCGGGGTGGATCACGATCACCCCGGGATGCGTCTCCTCCAGCTCTCTCCGGAGCCTGTCGGCGTGGTCGTTCATGGCCATGCAACCGAAGCACACGGCGTCCGCCCCGTCCTCTATCCCCACCACAGCCATCTCGTGCACCTTTTCATAGCCTGAGGGCTTCCCGAGCTCGAGGACCGGCAGGTCGACGGAGTA
>DAOVEE010000013.1 GCA_030669135.1 Candidatus Bathyarchaeota archaeon
CGTCCACCCCCTCACCCGGGGACTGATGGAGGAGGAAGCGGATAAGCTGCTCAGGGAAGCCGAGAATGGAGACGTGGCCATACTGGTCGGCGGCGACGCCCTCACCGCAACCACCCACATCAGCCTCGTCATCGACGCCGCCAGGCGCGGCGTACCCGTCAAGATCGTCCACGGCGGCAGCATAATCACCGCCGTAGCCGAGACGGGGCTCAGCCTCTACAAGTTCGGCCGCACAGTCACCGTGCCCCTCCCCGAGAAGGGGCCCGTGGACACAGTCATCCGCACCCTCCGAGACAACAGGGAGCAAGGCCTCCACACACTAATCCTGCTGGATCTCGACGAGCCCAGGCGGCGGCACCTCACCGTCAACCAGGCGATAGAGCGGCTGGAGGGGACAGGCGAGTTCAACATGGACACGCTCCTCGTCGCCGTCGCCCGCCTAGGCTCAGAGAACCAGGTCATCAGAGCCGACACCGCCATGAACCTCAAGACATACGACTTCGGCGACGCGCCTCACACCATCGTCGCCCCGGGGCGGCTCCACTTCATAGAGGAAGAGGCGTTGAAGGTGCTGGCGGGCTGCCCACCTGAGCTGCTCACCGGCAGGAAAACCCAAGGAGAAGCGGACACGCTCATAGAGAAATATAGCAGAGGCTGCAGACGAGTGCTGGAAGAGCTGAAGATCAACAGGCTCCCAGCGGAGATAGACGGGGAGCAGGTGGACGAGTTGCTGGACCACGCGAGCCGGTACCTAGACGACGCCGAGTACTACCGTGCGGATCAGAAGCCCGTTGCGCTGACCAGCGTCGCCTACGCCGAGGGCGTCCTAGACGCCCTAAAGCTTTTAGGCTTAGTCGAGTTCGAGTGGTGAAGATGACGAAAGTACTGGCCGCCGGGGTCTTCGACCTGCTCCACTACGGGCACATCAGGTATCTGGAGGAGGCCAAGAAGCTGGGCGGTCCAGACGCCGAGCTCATCGTCATCGTCGCGCGCGACGAGACGGTTTGTCGCCTCAAGGGAAGCGACCCAGTCATCCCCGAGGACCAGCGCCGCGCCGTCATCGAAGCCCTCAAGGTCGTGGACGAGGCCCTCCTCGGGTTCGAGGACCTGGACCTCGACAGGGTCATACAGCAGGTGAAGCCCGACATCGTCGCGGTGGGCCACGACCAGGACGCCATAAGGCGCCAGGTCGAGAAGATAAAGAAGGCCCGCGAGCTGGAAATAGAGATACTCACCGTGGGCCGGTTCGGGGAGAGGGATCTGGACAGCAGCAGCAAGATCAAGAGACGGATCGTCGAAGGGGCACGAACGAGAGCCTGACCTTGTCGCCGTCGGCGAGCCCCAGCTTGCGCCTCAGGTAGATGGGGGATATTATCTCCAGGACGTTATAGTCGTGTATGCTCCTCTCGGCGACGATGAGGGAGCCCTCCACCTCGTCGTTGATGGTCACGGGGTAGCAGTTGGCGGAGCCGAACGCCCTCTCCCCGTCCTTGAAGCCCTCGATGTGTATCCCGAGGCCGCTCTCCAGCCGCCTCCTCTTCTCGAAGTCGTCCTGCCTTATCCTGACGTTCAAGGTGCCGGGGAAGGGCTCGAACCCCAGCTTCTCCGCTATCTGGCGCCTGTACCCGTCCTTGCTTATGTAGTAGGCGCCCTCGAAGAGCCCCGAGACCACGGTGCCCATGAACTCGATGGTGGTCGCCTCCTTGCCTTCCAGGTGCCACTTGAGCTCCTGCAGCACCTTGTCCAGCTCCGCTATCCCCTCAACAGTTATGCTGATCCTGCTTCCCCCGGGCTCGATCCTCCTGTGTATGAGCCCCATCTTTTCCAGAATCTTGAGGTGCCTAGACGCAGACTGCTGGCTCCCCCCCAATATCTTCGAGAGGTCCGTTGTGGAGAGCTTGACGGCGTTCTTCGACGCGCCCAGCCTAAGCAAAGTATAGAGAGTGAACCAGAGGTGGGGCTTCAACTCTTCCAAAGGTGTTCAGAAAATGGGTAGGGGAGTCGTATTTAACTCTTTTTTTGGTAGCCTAGCCTTTGGCCACCGCGATGGGGACGCTGACCATGACCTTCTCGGCGAGACCCACTCTATGGCTCACATCGGCTACCCTGTGGACATCCTTGTAGCTGTCGGGACTCTCCTCCTCCAATATCCTCCCGCTAGCCGCCTTCACAACTATACCCTTACGCTTCAGGTCGTTGATGATGTCGCTGGCCCTGAACCGCCTCCTGGCGCCGGTCCGTGACATAACTCGGCCGGCTCCGTGGGCCGTGCTCGCGAAGCTGAGCCCCTCGCCGCGCTCCGTCCCCTTCATCAGGTAGCTCGCGGTGCCCATGGTGCCGACGAGGAGCACCGGCTGCCCTATGGCCTGGTAGTCCTGGGGCAGGCCCTTCCTGCCGGGGCCGAACGCCCTGGCGGCTCCCTTCCTGTGGATCATAGCTTGTATCCGTCTCCCGTCGACCTCGTGCTCCTCCTTCTTCGCCGTGTTGTGTGTCATCCCGTAGACCAGCTCCATCCCCATGTCCTCGGCGCTGCGCTTGAACACGTCCTCGAAGGCCTGGCGGACCTGGTGCATGATTATGTGGCGGTTGATGAACGCCCAGTTGACGGCGCAGCACATGGCTTCGTAGTAGTCCTCGGCCTCCTTGCTCTTCAGCGGCGCGCAGACCAGCTCGCGGGCCGGCAGCTTCATGTTGTACTTGGTGGCCGCCCTGTCCATGACCCTGATGTAGTCTGTGGCGACCTGGTGGCCGAAGCCCCTGCTCCCAGTGTGCACCCAGACCACCACCTGATTAGGTCTGTTGATGCCGTAGACGGCTGCGTGGCCTGGGTGGATTATCTTGTCGACGCGAGCGATCTCGAGGAAGTGGTTGCCCGCCCCGAGGGTGCCTAGCTGGCTGCTGCCCCTTTTCTTGGCTCGGGGGCTCACCTTGTCCGGGTTGGCCTCTTTCATGCAGCCGCCTTCCTCGGTGTGGCTGGCGTCCCTGTCCCAGCCGTAGCCCTTGTCCACGGCCCACTGGATGCCCTCGCTGACGGCCCTCTCCAGCTCTCTGGTGCTGAGCCTCATCTTGCTGCCCACGCCTACGCCGCAGGGCACCAGCTGGAATATCCTGTTGATGAGCTCCTGCTTCCTGGCGTCGACCTCCTTGTAGGTGAGGTCCGTCCGCAACAGCCGGACGCCGCAGTTGATGTCGTAACCGACGCCGCCGGGCGTTATTATCCCCTCGTCGGCGTCGAAGGCGGCGACGCCGCCTATGGGGAAGCCGTAGCCTTGGTGGCCGTCGGGCAGCGTGATGCTGTTCTTGATTATGCCGGGGAGCTGGGCGACGTTGACGCTCTGGGTGAGGGTGTCGTCCCGTTTCATGGACTCAAGCAGGACCTTGTCCGCGTAGATGCGGGCGGGCACCTTCATGTGCCTGCTGTAGGCCTTGGGTATCTCCCACGTGTAGTCATCTATCTTGTCTATGGGGAACTGCATGGATTCTCACACCCTTTGCACCGGTAATCCTAATAAGGGTTTATTGGTGTCTAAACCAATGATGGGATGTGCAGTGGAAGGTCCTTAAAACGGTGCCCCTAGCGGAGGTCCAGAGCCGCCTCAGGGACTACGAGGAGCGGCACGGTAGCCTGAGCCGCCTACACGAGGAGTTCACCAAGGGCAGGATGCCGCCGGGCATGTTCGACGACTACGTAGAGTGGACCAGCATGAGCCACGCCGTCCGTGCCTACCAGGAGGGAGAGGACTTCGAGTACCTAGCCGACGTGGACCTTAACCTGTCCCCGGAGGACTACGCCAAGCTCACACCCAAGAGGCTCATGCTGCTGGACCACCTCATAGAGAGTCACGCATCCTCAATAAACGAGCTCGCCGCCGCGGTCGATAGAGACGTGAAGAACGTGTACAACGACCTCAGGACGCTGGAGTCCCTGGGGCTAATCAGCCTAGTCAAGATGGGGAGGAGCCTGGTCCCCGAGCTGCTGGTGTACGAGATAACCATCCTCCTCGGCTGAATACTGTTATATCGCCGGGGAGTTTGTATCGTGTGATAAAAATGTCTGCTAACCCATGCGAGGCGGACCTTGTTCTGCTTAAAGGTAAGATTCTCACGGTGGATGACGAGTTCACCGTCGCCGAGGCGGTGGCCGTCAAGGACGGCAGAGTAATGGCAGTCGGCTCCTCCACGGAGATCGAGAAGCTGAAGGGACGCTCCACAGAGGTCATAGACCTCGAAAGGAAGACCCTGATGCCCGGGCTCTACGACAGCCACATCCATGTCGTAGGCACCGGCACAGCGTTGCAGATGATAAACTGCAGGACCCCGCCCATGATGAGCATAGAGGACATGAAGAAGGCCGTCGCCGAGAAGGCGGAGGACTCGAAGCCCGGAGAGTGGATACTGGGCAGGGGCTGGGACCAGGCCAAGCTGGCAGATCACAGGAACCCGTCGAGGTGGGACCTGGACGAGGCGTCCCCCGACAACCCCGTGGTCCTCACCAGGACCTGCGGCCACCTCCTCGTCGCCAACAGCGCCGCGCTGGAGATCGGGGGAATAACCAAGGACACCCCTGACCCCCTCGGCGGGAAGATAGTGCGTAACCTGGAAGGCGAGCCCACTGGCATGCTGGAGGAGGGCCCCGCCATGAACCTGGTGAGGAGGCACATCCCCGAGACCGGGATACCCGAAACCATGGACGCCATAAGGGCCGCGTTCAAGGCGTTCAACGAGGTCGGCATCACCAGCGTGATAGACCCGGGGAACACTGAGGACGAGATGGTGGCATACCAGCTCCTCAGGGAGGAGGGGGAGTTCACCGTGAGGACCAACGTGATGCTCCGCGCCGTCCAGCAGGGAGACACCATCGAGGACAGCGTGCGGCGTGTCGAGAGCTTCCCGATGATCACGGGGATGGGAGACGACTTCCTCAGGTTCCAAGGGGTGAAGCTATTCATCGACGGCGGCATAGGCGGGAGGACAGCGCTGCTCAGGGAGCACTACGAGGGCGACCCGGACGACTACGGGCTTCTCACTCTCCCCGTGGAGCATCTCCAGATGCTCGTGGACGCCGCCAACAGGAGAGGCATGCTCGCCGGCATACACTGCGCCGGAGGCAAGGCCATGGACATAGTGCTTGAGGCGTACAGGAAGACCGACGAAGTCGAACCAATAAAAGGCCGCCGGTTCTACCTCATCCACGCCTACCAGCCCACCGACGAAAACTTCGAGACCTGTCGCGATCTAGGCGTCCAGGTGGCGAGCCAGCCCAGCTTCCTCTACTACCTGGGGGACAGCTACCACGAGAACGTAGGCGACGAACGCAGCAAGTGGCTCAAGCCGCACAGGGCGTGGATAGACCACGGCATAATGGTGGCCGCCGGCACCGACAGCCCGGTGACGCCGTACCCTCCGTTCCCGAGCCTCTGGGCAAGCATCGCGAGGCGCACCGAGGTGAAGGGCACCCAGATGGGCACCGAGCAGTGCGTCACCCGGGAGGAAGCCATACGGATGTACACCATAAACGGCGCCTACCTGACCTTCGAGGAGGACAGCAAGGGAAGCCTTGAGCCGGGGAAGCTCGCCGACATGGTCATCCTGGACAGGGACATATTGACGTGCCCGGTTGACGACATCCGGGACACCAAGGTGCTCCGAACGTTCCTGGGCGGAAAAACCGTCTACAAGGCCTGACCATATTTTTTAATTTTCTTTAAAGGACAACCACGCTACCTGTGGTCGTGGGGGCTGTCATGGGTCTTGATTGGGTATATCTTGAGCCATCCGTCCACGACGCCGTAGCCGCGCAGGCCGTCGTACTCGATGTCATTGTCCTCAAGGATCTTCAGCGCCTCGTCTTCGAGGCCGTGAGGCACGTAGACGAACAGCTTCTTGACCTTGCGGCCTACGCTTGCGCTGTCGCTTAGGAGCCGCCAGAGTTTGGCTCGGGTCTCGTTGACATCCTCGGTGCGCTCCACCATGCCCAGCTCCTGGACGCCGCCGTCGCAGTTCAGTATAACGACGCTGGGGTAGACCACCTCACCCCACGGACTCAGCAGCCCGAACCTTTTCGTCTCGTCGTTGACTATGGTCTCGTAGCAGTTTGGCCAGCTGGTCTCGGGCTGGTCCACGAAGGGGAACCGGGTCGCTGCGATTATCCTAGTTACCCTGTGCCGCTGTATCTCAGGGTCCACCACTCTAGCTCAGCCCTATCACGTCTGCGACGCCCTGCATTGCCTTGACGGCTATTTGCGCGAACTCGCTGAAAGGTAGCTCTATCTCCTCGCACCTCATGATGTTCTCGCGGCTTACCTGACGGGCGAAGCTCTTGTCCTTCATCCGTTTCTTGATGCTCTTCGCCTTCATCCCATCCAGCTTGGTGGGCCGCACCAACGCGTTTGCCACTATCATCCCCGAGATGCCGTCGGCTACCAGGAGCGATATGTCGAACCTCGTCTCAGGTTCATGCCCTGTCAATGGGTTGTGGCGCCTGACGGCGTTCACGGCGTCCTCGGGTAGGAGGTCCTGCACCATGTCGGCTGAAACGGCGCCGTGCCTGCTGAAGTCGTCGCCGAAGGTCTCGTAGTCCACATCGTGGAGGATGCCCACCGCCTCCCATAGGTCCGGGTCCTCCCCGAACCGCTCAGCCATGCCCCTCATGATGGCGCCCACGGCTATCATATGGTTCACGAGGTTCCTGTTCTTCACGTGCTGCTTAACGAGGTCGATGCACTCTTCCCGGGTGATCATGGCTATAGGAGCGATGCGGCGTTGTTTAAGCGTTAGGTTGATATGGGATTGCGATGGCTATGGTAGTCATTCGGTGAACCACTTGGACGATCCGCAGTCAGACAGGCAGACGAGGCTTCTCAGCTACGGCCTCATAGTGATGACGCTGACACACACCATGACCCACAGCTTCCAGAACATCCACACGGCTCTGTTCCCGGTGCTCAGGGAGGAGTTCATGCTCACCAACCAGCAGATAGGCCTCATTGCTTCGATACCCAACCTCTGCCAGGCGCTTCTCACCATACCCGCGGGGCTGCTCAGCGACAGGGTCGGCAGCAGGAAGATGCTCCTACTGGCCATGGGCGTGGCCTGCGTCGGGGCCTTGACCGCGAGCGCCACCAACAGCCCGACGATGCTCATAGTCGCCGTAAGCCTCCTCTACATAAACACCACAGTCTACCACCCCGCGGGCTACAGCTTCGTCTCAAGGAGCTTCAAGCCCAGAGAGAGGAGCAAAGCCCTCGGTATACAGGGGGCCGGCGGCACCCTCGGGATGTCCATGGGCCCCATAAGCCTCGCCGTACTCATCTACCTGGGTTTCCAGTGGAGGCAGGTCTACCTTTTCTGGTTCTTCCCCCTGCTCCTTGGCATCGCCATGATACTGAGGATAAAAGAAGAGCCGACAGAGGACATCGTCCTCAGCGACATCGAGAAGACCGAGAATGTACAGGCCAGCAACCTGCTGACGTCGAGCCTCCTTTTTTTCATGGTGTTCAGCGGCGTCAAGATGGTAGCGTCCGGCATGACCAACAGTTTCCTCAACGTGTACCTCGTTGAGACCCAAGGCTGGGAGTTCGAGTACGCCAGCCTGATACTGGGCGGCAGCTACATCATGGGGATAATCGCCGCCCCTATCGGCGGGTTCCTCGCCGCAAGGTACGGCGACAAGAGGTGGACTCTCGCCGTGTTGGCCGCTAGCTACGCGTGCTACATACTTGCCTTCCTCGTGGGCGGCGTCCTGCCTTTCACCCTCCTGTACCTGGGCCACGGGTTCTTCAACTTCCTCGGCATGGCGTCCAACAGCAGCATCATGGCGAAGCTCTCTCCTGGGAGGCAGAGGGGCCTCGGGTTCGCGCTGTACTTCCTGCCCGGCAGCGTCATGGGCGCAATAGCGCCGATGATGGCGGCGTTCATCGCGGACAGCCTGGGGATGTACACCATATTCATGGTTAGCTTCGCCGCCTACGTGGCCGCGATCCTGGTGCTGATGTTCGGCGTCAAAGTCGATTAGCCGCCAAAGCCAGTTTACGGCGGCTGGCGCTCTGTGCCCGAAAAACGGCTCTACACTAGGTAGGGCCAGATCAGGTACGCCATGAGTATGGTGAGCAGTGCCCCGGTGATGTCCAGCAGGACGCCCGCCTTGATCATCTCAGGCATTGACACCTTGCCCGTGCTGTAGGCGATGGCGTTGGGCGGCGTCCCCACCGGGAGCATGAAGTCCAGGCTCGTGCTGATGCCGACGGCGACGGCGAGGATGACGGGGCTGAACCCGGTCTTCTGGCCGAGCCCTATGGCTATGGGGAGGAAGATGCCGGCGCTGGCGGTGTTGCTCGCCACGATGCTGATGCCTAGGCCGGCGACGGTCACCAGCGCTATGGTGATGAGGGGGGAGCCGCCTCCGGTGAAGTCGAGCAGCATGTTGCTTATGACGTTGACGAGGCCCGAGACGTCCAAGGCGTTGCCGAGGCTGAGGCCCCCGCCGATGAGCAGCAGGGTGTCCCACTTCCCGTTCTTGATGTCCTGCTCGTCCAGTAGGTCAAGGAAGAAGAGGAGCACAATCACCAGAGAGGCGACCATGGCGGAGCTGTAGCCGTGGCCGCCCCAGCCTATGAGGTTGGCCACGGGCTCCGGGAGCCTCCCGGTGAGCCACGCGAGGACGGCGAACCCGAACACGTAGAGAGTGAGCCTCTGCCTCCGGGTGAGCTCTGTGCTCGTCCTCTCCAGGGGCGGTATTTCCTCGACGTCTGTCGGGAAGATCGCGAAGAGCACCACCCAGATGACGAGTATCTGAATGACGGCTATGGGGAACCCGTAGAACATCCAGCCGAGGAAGCTTATCTCGTAGCCCACGAGCTCCTTGAGGCTGGCAGCCGCCATGGCGCAGGTGGTGGTCCCCACCAGGGTGCTGAGGCCCCCCGCCGTGGACGAGTACGCGATGCCGAGGATCATTATCTTGCTGAAGTTTCCCTTGACGTCCTTCACGCGCTCGGTGATGTTCAGCGCCATGGTGATGAGGAGAGCCGCGGACGCGGTGTTGCTTATCCACATGCTCAGAAACCCGGCGGTGACCATGATGGCGAGGACCACGGTCCGGGCCCCCGCCTTGACCTTGGAGACGATGAGGTAGGCGAAGTACTCGTCAAGGTCGCACTTCTCGACTGCCACCGCCAGCATGAAGCCGCCAAGCAGCAGCATGACCACGGTGTCGAAGAACGGCGCCAAGGCTGCCCCGAAGCCCTGCACCCCGAGGAACGCCTGGAGAAGCGGTATCAGTATGCTGGTGGCCGCCAGCGGCACGGCCTCCGTGGTCCAGAGGCCCGACGCGACGATGAGCACCACGAGGGCGGAGCGCTGGCTCTCCGTGAGGGTCTCGGCCGTGGCGTTGTACGCCCCCACGCTGAGTAATATCACGGCGGCGAGGACGACTACTCGTTTCCTGTTCACGCGCGGTCACTCTAGAGCTGCTTGAAGGAAATTATGTCCAGGTTTTCCTCCGACGCGAGCTGGTCGATGAGGTTCTTCATCTCGAAGATGTTCTCCAGCTCCACGGTGCCGTAGAGCACCGCGAGGCTCGGGTAGTTCTTCTCGGAGGCCACCAGGAACGGAGGCACGGCTATGGTGCTCGTGAAGTCGGCCAAGAACCTCTGCCGTTTGAGCTTGTCAGCGAACTTACGGAGCACGTTGTTGTCTATGACGTCGCCGCGGACGATCATCTCTATGGTCACGAGCTTGCTCATCTTGTCCCGCCTTCTGAAATCCGTGAAAGTAAACGAGGCTAGGTTAAAAAGGTATTCAAACCGTTTCGGGGTACTGAAGATGGCTCCGGGTGGGACACCCTCGTTTTTCCTGTACTCGACGTCTTCTCCCCGTGTAAACGTTTTAATCAAGTATGTCGGAAACCGTAACTGTGAACTCGTTTTGAAGCCCTTTAAGCTGCCGTGGATGACCAGCGAGTTCACGCCTGACAAGGAGTTTGTCATCGTCAAGCTGGTGGACGTAGTCGAGAGGGTTAGGCTCAAGAGCCCATAAAAAAGTTAGGCTATTCCAGAGGATGATAAGATGGTTATTTTTCCCTTTGGTACAGTATCTTGCTGTTGACGAGGGTCATGTAGCACTGTGCATCCCTGAGCTCCTCCCCGGGTATCTCGGTGAGGTCCCTGTCGAAGACGGCGACGTCGGCCAGCTTCCCCGGCTCCACGCTGCCCACGTTCTCCTCGTTGAACCCTGCGTACGCCGAGTTCAGGGTGTAGCACTTGACTGCCTCGACGAGGGTTATCCGGTTCCTCCTTATGGGGTGGTTGACGGCGCTCCATATCCCGTAGATGGGGTTGAAGGGCATTCCGTCGCTGCCGAAGGCCACGGTTATCCCCTCGTCTATGAGGGTCCTGTAGGGGTTGCTCATGCGCTCCCGTCTGTCGCCGAGGCGCTGGTTGTACATGCTGCCGGGGCCGCTCCACTCGCCGATGAAGTTGGGCTGCATCGCTGGCACTATTCCGAGTTCCTTGATGCGCTCTATCTGCTGGCTGCTGAGTATCTCGCAGTGCTCTATCCTGTGCCTATGGTCTTTCCGGGGCTCTCTCCTGAGGGTCTCTTGGATGCCGTCGATGACGTGCTCTATGGCCAGGTCGCCTATGGCGTGGGTAGCCACCTGGAAGCCGTGGCTGTGGGCTGTGCTGGTCTTCTCGGTGATGGCCTCAGGCTTCTCGAGGAGCAGGCCCTTGGTGGTGGGGTCGTCCTCGTAGGGCTCGAAGAGGGCGGCCGTGCGGGCGCCGAGGCTCCCATCGATCAGTAGCTTGACTGCGCCGATGCGCAGCATGTGGTCGCCGAAGCCGGTCCTGATGCCCAGACTCATGGCGGCCTCCGGCGTCTCCGTCATCAGCATCACGTTGGCGCGGACCTTGAGGTTTCCGTTGTCGTGGGCCAGCTGGTAAGCGGTTATCTCCTGGGGGCCGAGGCCGGCGTCGTGTATGCCTGTGCAGCCGAGGCTGAGTGCGTAGTCGCTGGCAACCTTGAGGCCCTCCACCAAGGTCTCCATGGGGGTGGAAGGTATGTTTCTCATGACCAGGTGCCTGCAGTCCCTGAGGACTCCGGTGGGCTCCCCGTCGGCGTCCCTGTCGATGGTGCCTCCTTCGGGTTCCGGCGTCTCGGCGTCTATCCCGGCAGCCTCCAAGGCCTTGGTGTTGACGCTGACGAGGTGGCCGCATATCCTGACCATGGCCACCGGGTTGTCCGGGGTGACGGGGTCGATGTCATCCTTGGTGATGTACCTGTTCTCGGGCCACTTCGCCTCGTCGTAGCCGCGAGCAATGATCCACTCGCCGGGTTCGATCTCCTCGGCGCGCTTCCTTATGAGTTCCAAGGCGTCCTTCATGGTGTCCGTGTATCTTATAGGTACGGTGGTGAGCATGTTGACGCCCATCCATATGAAGTGGCAGTGGCTGTCTATGAGGCCGGGGAGAACCGTCATCCCCGATACGTCGTAGACCTCCGATCCTGGGGGTATCTCCGTCTCCCCTTTCTTTCCGGCGGCGACGATGTACTCGTCCCGCAGGACGACGACGGAGTCTTTGACTGGGTCTGCACCCGTCCCGTCTATGAGGGTGCCTCCCACAAGTACGCGGGGGCAGGATACTGGTGTCATTTTGAATGTCATTCGCACATTATTCCAGAATATAAATCTTTACTTATTCCACACCGAGATTACGATGAACGTAAAGAACGATGATCCAGCCACGATTAAATCGTATATTATTGTGCGTAAGCAGTAGTCGATGCACCTGTTTGTGAGGAAGCCAACGTTTTGGGGCCTGTACGGTGCGTTATTCGCAGCTGCGTCCCTTTCAGTATAGCTTATTTACTGGGTGTCGATATCTGTGGGTGGGCTCGTAGTCTAGTCAGGATATGATTCTGGCCTGCGAAGCCGGAGATCGTGGGTTCGAATCCCACCGAGCCCGCCACTGATAAACCTGCCCCCATTGTCTTGGGTTTACGGTAAATGGAAGATAGTCGTTGATCAGAGTTTTATCCTCACTTCTCGGTAACGCGCGCGCATTCGAAATGTTTAGTAACGGGGTTTGGGGAGTGTATGTGGACTGTTGTGGCTGAAACAAGAGACCTTGAAATAGTAATACAAAACGTAGTAGCCTCAGCAACCCTCAACCAGAAATTCAACCTACTAGACATAGTAAAAACCTTCAGAAACGTCGAGTACAACCCCAAACGGTTCCCCGGCCTCGTATTCAGGCTCAAACGACCTAAAACAGCCACCCTCATCTTCAGCACAGGCAAAATGGTGTGCACAGGAGCAAAATCCGAGAAACTCGCCAGATCCGCCGTAAAGAAAGTCGTCAGGGAACTCAAAAACAATGGGATAATAGTGTTGGGGAGACCGGTGATTATCGTTCAGAACATCGTTGCCTCGGCCAACCTCCACAGCAAGGTCGACTTGGAGACCGCTGCCGACCTGCTGGATAATGTGATGTATGAACCCGAACAGTTCCCCGGATTGATCTACAGGATGAGTGCCCCCAAGACAGTCCTGCTTGTATTCACTACAGGTAAGATTGTATGTACCGGAGGTAAGAGCGAGGAGATCGTCCACGAATCCGTAAACAAACTATACGAACTATTAGACGACTACGACCTATTCTACAAGTAAACTGATTATTCTTCATATGCGGATTGCTTAATATATAAACTATCAATTGATCCGGATGTTGCGCGCGCGTAATGTTATAATTCGCGGAGTTTTGGCACAGTTAATACTAGAATAACGAAGATGATTACCATAACGGTTCCAAAGATACTTTGAGCAAGTGGTGCTCCAAGTGCTTCAGCTATTGCTCCCAGTGTCACGCTACCCAGTAACCCAAATCCGATGCTTAGTTGCCATATACCCATGGCACGGCCACGCTGATCTTCCGTAACATTAAGTTGGAGCAGGATGTGTTGCATGGCGTCGTGTCCTGCCGCCGTTATACCAACTATACCTATGAAGAACAGTGAGAGAGGATACGCAGATGAGTTGGCGAACAATATTAATGAAACGCCAAACGTAAAGAAGAGACCGAGTATTATCCGTCCCTTGTACTTGTAGTCTCCGAGGGAGGCAAGAGTCAGTCCAGCTATAAGGCCGCCTACCGAGCGTACCGCGCTGAACATGCCAAGGCCAACGGCGCCTACATCCAGGATATCACGGGCAAAGACCGGTAGAAGTACTGAATAAGAGAAGCCGAACATCTCACAGGCGGCTGCCATCACCATTAAGGCAAGGACCACTCTATTTTTCAGAACGATTTGCATTCCCTCAACGAGGTTGCTCCAGAGTGTTCCCTTTTCGGCAACAGGCCTCCCTTCAATCCCCCTAATACAGGCTGTTATTCCAATTGCCAAGATGTTAGCCGCGGCTAACACGAAGAAAGGCCACTCCATACCATATAACTCGATGATGATTCCGGCAGCAGCACCACCAATAATGCCAATGCCTCGCATCCCAACAGCGTTAAGAGAGATGCCGCTCATGGCGCTCTCTCGGCCAACGATATCGACAATGAAAGCTTGGCGTGCAGGTCCATCAAAGGTACGGATTGAACCCCAGACAAAGGTGATAAGGAGGACGTGCCAAAGTCGAATCCAACCTTGCATGACTAAGTAACCTAATAGAAAACCACAGGCTGAATACAAGGCCAAGGCCACAATCTGTAATTTTCTTCGGTCAAACCTATCAGCTATAGCGCCCGCCAACATCCCCCAGATTAGGTTAGGTGCCGAGCGTGTAGCCCACACTAGGCCCAAGGATACGGGGGAGTCAGTTAGTTCCAACACAAGCCATCCCGAAGACACCATCATCATGAAGTTACCAAGGGACACAGTGATCGTAGTCAGAAAAAGGAGGCCAAAGGTCCGAGAATGAAAAGGTTGGAACATCCGTATATTGGCGATGCCATTAAAAAACTTGGTCACTTTATTCGCCATGGTTTTTTCCTTTCTGTATTCCTACTGCACCTCTTTACATTTTCCTGTGTCGCGCGCGAAGGGATCAGAACTAGGAGATATTACCTGCCCAACAATTAGAGCCTGGAAAGCGCCTCCTCAATTCTATCAAGACCTTCACTGAAGATCGCCTTACTCGTGGGAAAGACGATTCGAATATACCCTTCTCCCCCCGGCCCATGAGACGAGCCGTCAGACACGGCGACCTTACCCTTCTCAAGCAGATATTCCTGCATCTCAGCGCTGGTCAGCCCATAGTCACTGATGTTCGGCCAGAGGATATAGGTCCCCTCGGGAGGAACCACATTGACCTTGTCGATGGCCTTCAGCCGTTTTACACCGTAATCCCTAAGACCTTGGAGGTAGTCCACCAACGGCGGGATGTACGGATCACACTTCGTTAGAACGGCGTGCGCGACAGCGAGCGCGATAGAGCTAGTTCCCTGAATCAGCCCCTCAGCTATCTTATTGATACCCGCCAGAATCTCCTTGTTCGTAGCGACAAGCCACCCGATCTGGATACCTGCGAGGCCGAATGTCTTTGACAGGCCAAACATGCTGATGGTCCTCTCAGCTATCTCGGGCCCCAGGGAGGCTATGCTTACGTGTTTCCGACCGTCGAAGAGAATGTTGTCGTGGAGGTCGTCGGTAGCCACAATGATGTCATGGTCCACCGCGATGTCCGCGATACCCTTCAGCTCCTCTTCAGTCATGACCCTGCCCGTAGGATTGTGAGGGTTGCATAGAAAGATGAGCTTGGTCCTGTCGGTGACGAGCGACTTCATCTCTTCAAGATCAAAACGCCAGTCATCTTCTTGCCTTATCTCATGGTACACTGGCTTGGCATGCACGTAGTCAATCGCCCTAATGAAGGGACCGAACATTGTGGACGGGAGAATCACCTCATCACCCGGCTTACACGCGTACATCGTCGACAAATATAGACTGGGCTCCACACCGGGGATGACCTTGACATCCTCAACAGTGGAATCTATCAGATACTTCGACCTTGTAGTTTCAGCCATAGCCTCCAGGGTCTCAGGAAACCATGAGTACTCAAAACATTCATCCTCGATTGCCCGAGCTGCCGCCTCTTTAACCTCAGGTGGCACGGGATAGTCGGGGCTGGAGTACCAAAACGGGATGATGTCTGCGCCATACCTTTTCCATTTCCTTCTTCCACGCATTTTATTCATATTCTCAAGTGTAATCTCCCTATCAACGGTCTCGGCAAAACTAGTGGCGTCTATATTCCCGTTATCAACCATTCATAAATCACGTCTAGAAGTTATGGTGAAGTGATGATAAAATTATGGGGGGATTTACCATTTTCGCGCGCGTGTGTACATTTATACCTCGAGGGTAATATTGGCGCGCGCTGGGTTGTTTCAAGCAACATTCAACGAAACCTTGAGTCCGTTGGCTGAAAACCAAGGATAATCAAAGTCCTCTATAAAGAAAAAGGAAAATATTGCCTCGAATATCAAGTTTTTTCTGGTTTGAAGTAGTTGCCACGGCACCATTTCCACGCTTTTTCTGTCGACATACCTGTCTGAAATCGGATATTAGCCGCCCTGCATAAGGTCTCGGAGTATCTGTGTTCACACTGGTCACATTTCAACTCATTTTCCCCCTAGTCATCCTGTTTTAGGGCTTTCTCCCCTGTAGCCACGTACTCCAACATCTCTTCTCCCGTAAGTCCATCCAAACCCAATGTTTCTAGATTTGCCGAGGGGTTCCCCAGTTTATCTTCCTTCCAGTAATCCACATCCAACATTGTTCTAAACAAGTCAGTAACCCCACGACTCACCGGCGTCGAGACCCCAAGCGCTTCACCCAGTTCAGCTATCAAGACCGTACCGTAAGGAAGGTCTTCTTGAAGGCATCCCAGGTCAAGCATACTTACATCAGGCGCCCACCAAATGTGAGATGCTAAGTTAACTTCACCCGGCTTCGTTGGCGGATATGGACAGCGGAGCGATGTTTCAAGTCCTAGCGCCGTGCATAGAGCTTTTGCTTCATCGCGGATAGCATAAGCTATTTTCTTGGTCAAGGGGGTACCATGTTTCCCATAAATAAACACATGGCCTGTGGTGTCTTCGTACTCCCTAGCATTAAGCAGGATAGCCGGTATATGGGCAGTTATGTTCCCATTGAGAATGCTAGTTTCCAGCACGTTTGAAGCCGGTTTAAGGAACCTATCCCTTGTCGTCATCACAGGTGATAATACTTTGAGTACTTTCCCTGTATCCTTCGAGGGCATGGCTGCAACATAATTCCCCAGTTTATACGCGTGGCAATTAACAACATCTGGGCTATCCCTCTTTACGAAGTACGGGAGAATCGCTGACTCAGCTATTATCGCGTCTGGCGCTTTCTCCTTTACTGTCTCGTAAAATCTCAATGAAAACGCGTATGGGGTCCAGCAATGCAGTATTTGCCCTTTCTTCAGATGTGGGATAGCTTTTTCGACAAAGAGATTATGGGCAAATGCACGGACATTCATTGTTGCTATATCTACGCCTTCGAGCGCTTCTTCTATGTTTGTAGTCATCATGTTTGGCTCATAGAATCCCGTAATCTTTCCAGTGATCTCTATCCCTCCACGTTCTATGAAGGGTTGCATACTATCCTCAAACTGGGGCAACTCGTAGAGATTTACCTTGAACCCATTTTCAACTAGATCTGCAGTCATACATGCCCCGCCAGAACCAGCACCTAGAACCGCAATTGTTGGTTTTTTATCCATCCCCTGTTCCCTCGTTATGATCGTTTGGGCATGTTTTTTAACTTTTATCATAACCATATAGTGTTTTTGTTCGCGCGCGCGATTGGCGGTAACTTGGTCTCGGGTGACGTTTGGGGCAATAACTTGTCCATCCTCTATTTTGAAGGAGACTTTATAATGACTGTATGGCGGGTCAATGAGATGAGTATGTGCGTCGATGATCAAAATACAATGATAGAAAGTGAGGATAAAATTATGAATAAAAAAGAGGGAACTTTTCGGGTGATATCTCTACTGAGGGCAGGGTTCGAATCCCACCGAGCCCGCTTTCTATAGCTAGTTTGTTGCCTTTATTTTATCCATTTCTTCTCGAACCTTGAATATCTCCTCAGCGGCCAGCCTCGCAGCGACAGCGCACACCCCCGGACACTTGTCAAGACCTCCGTTCCTGTACCACCACTCAGCGTCTTCTTCCTTGAAGAAATCGATCTTCCTTCCGAAGAGCTGTTCCTGTATCTCGAAGCATTTCACTGTCCCGTATTTCTCCTTGAACCTGTCAAAGACACAGGAGGCTGCCCCCATCGTATCCACGTATCCTTCGAAGTCGCCGAGGCTTTCGGTTCCCTTCTCCAGCCCGATAGCCATGATAGCCCCTATCAAGGCGCCGCATGTCTCCCCTTTTCTGGCGACGCCGGCGGACAGGGCTGTGCTGGACTTGAATGCAGCCGTGAACGCTCTTTGGTCGTCCGTCATGTTCAGGTGCGTCTGGAGGGCGTGGAGGACGCATCTGGCGCATCCCTCGTAGGCCCTGTTGTTATCATAGGCTGCCTTGGCTACGCGGTCAAGTGTCTTCGCCTTCGACCCCGCTTTCTCTGAACGAGTGTCGTAATTGGCGGTTTCCTCAGGGTAATAATTTTTCGGCATACCGATCTCCTTGTAGATACTCTGTAAGGTATGCATTAAAAAAATAAACATCTCTTCGATGTGCAACTACGCACCATCTCGACGGCCGCCTTGTCATTTCCTGAAGAGGGTTGTTTTATCTCATCGAAACGAACGTCATATGCATAGTACGAATCTCTGAGGGATAGTATGGTGAAACAAAATCTCTGTGTCTGGTATAACGATTCTTCTGGCGTGAAGAGGGCTTATGATCTAGGCTTGATTGACAGGAAGTGGGTGGAATCATACTGCTGGAACGGTGGAAGAGGCTGTGTGAGAAAGAAGAGGTTCGAAGAAGAAGGCTATGTATCCCCGGACTACGTTTTACCCGACGGATCAGTAAGCCAGCCCGTCAAGGAGTACATGAAAAACAAGAAAAGATTATGATCCATAGCCCCGCGTCACCGTTTTTTAAAAGGGTGGTTAGGCTATAGGTATCGTTGATAGATATGAGTATGAAGGAACTAGCTGAACAGATAGAGTTCCAGCTACGAGTCGCCACGACGCCCATCGCCGTTAAACTCCTGGAAACAGAGGACGAGATACCCGAAGACGCCGTGAGACCCCGGAAAGACCTTGGACACAGTCTCTCGACATGCCAAGCCTTCTCGTACAGTAGGCGCCGCGGCTTGACGGTAGCCCAGCTCAAGGAGGACATGTGGTGCCCTGAGCCTGTCATAGGGTATGGGTTGGAGGAGGCTCCCCGGTATTTCCTGGAGGGAAACAACAGGTACCCGTCAGATGTCGTGGACATTGAAGCAGGTAAAGCGTGGGCAAGCAAAGAGTTCCCCAGGCTCCCCACCGGGAAGTATGTCGGGGTGGTCTCCGCGCCTCTTACCGACGCCGTGTTCGATCCCGATGTTATACTTGTTTACTGTAACCCGGCCCAGATGACGTTGATGCTTCTCGCATGGGCGTACAGAACCGGGTTGGACATGGAGACCAAGCTGGGCGGTCACTCTGCGTGTGTCTACAGCGTGGTGTTCCCGATGCAGAAGGACGAGTGCTGCGTCAGCACTCCGTGTGGCGGCGACAGGTGGCGTGCCATGGCTGGCGACGACGAGATGATATTCAGCATCCCTGCGGGTGAAGTTGGGCGTATGCTTGAGGGGCTCAGGTATATGGAGGAGACGGGGCGTAAGATGCCTTTCGGGTTGAGCATGCAGCCTGAGTACCCTCTTGAGGGAAGTTACCTTAAGATAGCGAGGATGCTGGGCATGGATCAGGTCGATAAAACCTGATTTTTATTAAAAGGTCTACCCAAGAAACACCTCTCATTGGCTAACTGGTTAATCCAAGTAAGCCGTAAATCACAAGCACGCTGTATCCGCTCATTATCTTGAGTATACGCCACAGAGCCCGCTTTTCATGCGAGTCTAACTATCAATATGTGATTACCTGACCTGAGTTCCCTTTTTTAATCCCCGACCCACAGACCATTTCATGATGAACAAGCAACGCCTAGCCGAACGGCTCGTAACCTATCTCAAGCCGCTGTACCCAGATAGAACTAACCTATCCGTCACCAGCCTCGACGAGATAAACATGGGCTGGGAGACCGAGCTGTACACACTTGAACTCTATTCAACGAAAAACGGAGACCAGATCAAGGAGCATAGGGTTCTACGGGTTTTCCAGGGAGACAACGCAGGGCGCAAGT
>DAOVEE010000142.1 GCA_030669135.1 Candidatus Bathyarchaeota archaeon
CGTCGTGAGGTGGATTAGATGCTCGGTCCTCTACCTCTGGCTGCTCTACTATGCCCAGACCGGGGATTCCTTGACCATCAACAACTACGGGGAGGTGTACCCCTTCATCAGCGACGTATCGTATATACACAGCCAGCCCCTGGCCTCTTTGGACGGCAACCCGTATCAGGTTCCCCTATGGGAGTTCACAGGCGAAGCGTACAGGCGGCTACATGACAGGCTGTTGGAGCGACACCTATCCCCCGTCCTGGTCACGAACTCCACCTACAATGCAGGGCACATCCGTCACAGACTGGGGTCAGAGCCAACGGTTCTCTACCCCTCTATAGACCCTATACCCTACCGTTTCGAGCCCAAGACAGGCAAGGTTTTGACAGTCTGTAGACTCACACCTAAAAAGAATCTGCAGGTCATAAACGAGGTGCTCTGGCATCTGCGGGGCGTCAGGGTCAGCGTCGCCGGCGGAACCACGCCTCAGTCCTCCGTGGTCCTTTCCATGCTGCGCAGCAAGTACGTCGATCTGTACCCCAACCCTCGGCGAGACGAGATCATCGGCCTGATGAAGGAGTCATCCGTCTACCTCTCCACCCAGCCCAACGAGGCCTTCGGCATGGCCGTGTTGGAGGCCATGAGCGCAGGCTGTGTCCCGGTGGTGTACCGGGACGGGGGCCCGTGGCACGACATACTCTGCGCGAGGAACGGCGAGGTCGGCTACGGCTACACGACTGGTGAGGAAGCAGCCGGGTGCATAGCCGACGTGTTATCCGACGAGGGGCTCAGGGAGCTGCTGAGGGAGAACGCGGTGAGGCGGGCCAACGAATTCACGAGGGAGCGGTTCCGCGACGGGCTTATCAGGATCGTGGAGGGCGCCGAGCACATTAAGATGCAGGGAGGCCGCCTGTTGGACGCCTACCTGTATCTGTCCCGTCTCAGGGCCCGGTTTGATCGGCTCTTGTTACGACGCTGAACCTGCCGTAGTAGTACTTCCTGATGGGGATGCCCATGTCGGTGCCTTCCAGGTACTCGCCTCTGCCCTGGGCTATGTCGATGACGGTCTCGTGGACGTCTTTGAGGAGGTGTTTCTCGACCCACGGCTCGTTGTGGCTGGGCATGAGGCGGTCGTACTCGTCGTAGTGGCCTAGCATGCGTTCGTAGCTCTAGATGAAGGGGGAAGATGTCGCCGCCTTCGATTTAGGGTTATCGGGCTTGTTCCATGTATCACGGTATAAACCTTTTTTGGCATGATCGGGGGCTTTTCTGGGTGTTTGTGTTAGGTTACTGGTCATATGGGGAAAAAAAAATTGGGTCAGGGTTGATGTTCCTAGTTACTAGGGATAACTGAAATTCGATAATCAATATATTATGTAAAGATTGGTTAGATAATATTCTAGTTCGCAGGTATGGCTGCGTGTATTGATTTCTGGAATTCCACTAGGTAGTCTAGATTTTTTTGATTTCCGAAATACACTGTTTTCTTTACCCTATAATAGCCATCCTCTAAGTGACTAATCGGAACATCGTGTCTATAAACCCCACCCGGCTGAATTGATATTCCAACTAAAATAAAAAAGTCTCCATCAGGCGTAGTAGGAGAGTATCTACGCCATGAGCCGTTTATGTAATGCTCCAGCCTGTATCCTACGCCTATGCTTATCCCAGATCCTCGGTTATTCCTGATCGTGAGTCTCGGAGTCTCATCAGCGAACATATACTTTTTCAGGCTTACCTGTACACCGTGTTTGCTCATAGAGATACTTTTACTTAGGCCAGTGTCCCAGCCTTCCACGGTCAACGTAGTCTCTTCGCCTAGTGCCGAAATATGGTAGGTGCGGTTGGTGTCAGGGTATATTATTTCCTGGTGAATTATTATGGTCTCGTCTGGTCTGATTCTCAGGGGTTTTTCCTGTTTTAAGATGGTATCTACATGATAGTCGACCCTACGGATGTCGATTATGTCGAACTGGTATCTGAATGGTTCTACCTGTACGGTTCTCGGGTTGTTGTTTCGTAGATACGCTTGGACTGTGAATGCGTCCATCACGTTAGGTGTTGAACTGTCTACTTTTACACCGTGTTCGATCTCGTAATAACTCACTGTTTCTGGTGGACGTGCAGAGAACACAATCACTAGTACAAGAAATATTACAATCGGCGTTAATACATATTTTAGCTTCATTGTCTCACTCGTTTGTATTAATATTCATTATTTCCCAATATATTACCTCAACTATTTATTCACTGTGAAAGTAAAAACCTTAAAATAATAAACATGTATTAGTTATTAAGAGAAATTCAATATTCTTGTCACATGGAACAAGCGTTTATAGGGTGCGTTTCTGTGTTCGGTGGACGACACTTTTGTATATAATTGGATTAATAAGGGGCTATTCTGGGGCTCCTTTCGGTGGAAGGGGCGTGGATTCGACGTATCTCGTTGACCCCCTCTCCCCCTCCTGATGAAATGTTTCAAGCGGCGTGTTGGTCTACTAGACCCGTCTTACTCTGTCTTTTGCCGTTGGGTACCTGAAAACAATAATTATGTATAACCCTCCCTTATCTTCATGGCCGGATTCGACATAGGTAAACTTGATAGACGCAGCTATAATCTTGGCATGATCTACGCCTTCTCGGAGGTTGTTGGCAGCGGCGTGAAGCGTCTAGGGCTGAGCCCGCCCCTCACCGAGGAGGAGTACGAGAACGTAATAGACGACACGAGGCTCATCGCCGATGAGTACGGCGTCACGCTGCATACAGACAGGGACTTCTTGGAGACGCTGCTCTTCAACCCAGAGTATACTAGAGGCAAGATAGTGATCCACTTGGCTGACTCAAGGGAGACGCTGGACGAGTACCTGCGCCTCAAAGAGAGGAAGAAGAGGCTGGAAGAGTCGGGTGAACTGACTAGGACGAAGGAAGAGGAGATAGCCCGGTGCCTGGGAGCGCTGCTCAGCTACAGCGAAGAAACCGTAGAAAGATTGCTGGAGAAGCCGCGTTTCTAGAGGTCGGCCCTCGTGATAAGGGCGAACCTGCTGAACTGATACCGCCTCACCAGTATGTCATAGTTCACCGCCACCGACCTGCTCTCCCGGTACTCCGTGAGCCTACCCGCCTTGACGTCCTCGGCTGTCTTCATCAACTCGACCATCATCTCCTTCTCCACCAGCGGCTCGTTGTGAGCCGGCAGCAGCACTTCATAGTGCGGCATCATGTCCACCAGCCGTCTACAGCTCTCGACGAAGTCGTCGTGGTCACCGCCTGGGAGGTACGTCGTCACTCCGCCTGTGTAGAAGAGGTCCCCCGTCCACAGGTAGCGGCTGCCCCTGTCCAGCAGACACAGGTGGTCGCTGCTGTGCCCCGGCGTGTGTATGACCTCCAAGGTGCGTCCGCCGAGCTCAACTCTGTCTCCGTCCCTGAGCCATCGCGTCACGGTGTAGGGTGGCGCGTAGTAGCTGTCCGGGTCGAAGCCCGAAGGAAACTCCCTGATGACGTTGTCTCCCTCGATTATCTCCCCCATCTTGTCCCTGCCGAGCCCCTCGGCGGCGCTCTCTCGGCTCATCGCGTCGTCGTAGACCGCGATCTCGTCGAAGTCCTTACAGCCTCCGATGTGGTCGTTGTGGGTGTGAGTGAGCAGCAGGAAGCAGGGCTTGTCGGTGAGCTCCTCGACGAGCAGGTCCAGGCGGCCTATCCCCGTGCCGCCGTCGACGACCACGGCCCGCTCGTCCCCGATCACCAGGTACATGAGGGCCTCGTCGTACTGGCCCCCTTCGTAGATGGCGTAGAGCCAGTCGTGGAGCCTGTAGACGTCGTACCAGGTCTGGCTCGTCTCCACCCTCTCCAGCGACGAATACACCCTCCTGGGCAGTATGTCCCACCAGTTACCGTCCGGCATGTGGGAACGTGCATCCACCGAAATAATATGGGTATCGGGAGAAACCTTCGACGATTAATGTTAAAAGAGTGGGTCCCTCACATAGCAACCCATGGAATACGATATTCTCGTCATAGGGGCGGGGGTCCTGGGCTTCACCTCGGCCTACCACATGAAGAAAAGGGACCCGTCCAAACGGATCGTCGTCGTCGACAGGTACGGCGGCCCCGGCCAGGGCAACAGCGCCAAGAGCGAGGGAGGGTTCCGGAACATCTTCACGAGCTCCACCAACTACTTGCTCGCCGACTGCAGCATCGACGCCTTCAAGCACATGGAGGAGGAGATGGGGCACGACGTCAAGCTGGAGTTCATAGGCTACCTCTGGCTCTTCAGCCAGCGCCAGTACGACGCCATCAAGCCCGCCATCGAAGCCATCATGAAGCGGGGAGACAGCGTCAGAGTCCTGACCCTGGAGGAGGTAAAGAAAACCATTCCGTGCCTAGTACCCGAGTTCGGGGAAGACGAGGAAGCCGAGCTCCTCGGCGTCGATGACGTCGCCGTGGGCGTCTACGGCGAGAAGTGCGGAGGCCTGGACGCCGACGCCCTCGTCAGGGCCTACGAGGAGGAGTTCGTCAAGCTAGGCGGCGAGGTCATGTACAACACCGAGGCCACTAGGCTCATGCTGAAGCCCGTGGAGGAGCTGGGGCTCCCCGGGGAGCCCTTCGTATGGCAGGACACCGTCGTCGTCGGCGCCGAGACCAGCAAGGGGGAGATACTCGCCGAGAAGACCGTGGTGGCCGCCGGCGTATGGGCGCAGCGGCTGCTGGACCCGCTGGGGCTAGACAGCTTCCAGAGGCCGAAGAAGCGCCAGATATTCGCGTTCAAGGACCCCAAGCTGGAGCCCTTCTTCAAGGTGGAAGGCCTCAACGAGATGGGCGTCATACCCCTCACCATTCTGCCCAAGGCCAACATACTCTTCAGGCCCGAGCTGAACGAGGGCAGCATCTGGATGGCGTGCGCCGACGACCTCGGCCGCAGGTTCGAGCTGGAGGAGGACCCTCAGGCCGAGGAGGACTACTACACCAACAACATCTACCACGTGCTTGTGAAGTACTTCCCGTGCTTCGAGGACGTCCGCCCCATAAACATGTGGGCGGGCCAGTACGCCATAAACAGCCTCGACGAGACCCCTGTCCTGTACGAGGCGCCGGGCCTCTACTACGTGGGGGCTGCCAGCGGCAGCGGAATCATGAAGGCGGACAGCCTCGGCAGGATAATGGACGCG
>DAOVEE010000241.1 GCA_030669135.1 Candidatus Bathyarchaeota archaeon
CCTCGTTGTCCCTGAGCTTATCGATGAAAGTCACCAGCTGTTCTGGCTTCACGGGTGCCAGCTTGTACTCTGCGTCGAGCCCGAGGGCCTTGAACGCGGCGTTGTGCATCGCTGGGCTCATGGAGTGCTCCACCGGGTAGCCGATTATGTAGCACCGCTTCACCGCCCTACCCCCATTATCTCGTAGATTTCACGCATCTTCTGCAGCGTCAGCTGCCCCGGGGCGCTCTCCTCCCCCTCCCCCGTCGAGGCGTAGGTGAAGGCGCCGCCCATAAGGGGAGACAGGACCCTCGAGGGGACCCCGTGCAGCCCCATGCCGAAGCTGACGTTCCCAGGCTTCCCCGATAGGTAGGCGAGGTAGACCATGTTGTCGCCGTAGCAGTTGGCTGTGCCCACCAGCTTGACCACGTCTGCGCTCATGAACTTGGCCCGCGCGTGTAGGCGGTTGAGCTCCTCCAGCGTCGGCGTGACCTCAAAGTCATGGTGAGACAGGATGCATCTGGAGCCCGCGTCGTGCACATGCTTGACGGCGTCACCTGCGTCGGGGGCCGCCAACTCCACGTCGGCGTACTCGAACCCAGCTTCACACGCCTCGTACAGCGCCCCGAGTCTCCCCTCCTCGGCTTCCTTCGAGAGCCCTCCTTGGTACGCCGGGCGGTTGGTGGCTATCAGCGGCGTTTCGGTCGCGTCCCTGACCCGGCTCGGGTCTATGGGCTCCATGCTGTAGTCGAACCTGATCTCTATCAGGTCTGGAGACGAGAGTCCCCGGACCCGGGTTATGGTTTGCTCCGTGTCGCGGCCAGTCACTGCGACGCATATAAGCGGCTTCACGTGACCGCCTCTATTGCCTCCATCAGCTTGGACTCCTCTACCGTCCTCAGGGTGGGTGGGCTTCCTATCCCCGTAGGTAGTATCATCCTGATCCTGCCCTCCTCCGACTTCTTGTCCCGCCTCATGTACCGGATCAGTTCATCCGCTTCTAGGGCGGGCAGCTTGGTGGGGAGGCTGAGGCCCTCTAGGACGCGTCTCTGTGCCTGGGCTTCCTCCGGGTCCATTAACCCCATCCCTATGGCTAGTTCGACGGCATACATCATTCCTATGGACACCGCCTCGCCGTGCCTGAGCTTTGGGCTCGCTAGCTTCTCGGCGGCGTGGCCTAGAGTGTGCCCGTAGTTGAGCGCGGCCCTAACGCCTTTGTCGTCTCGTTCGTCCTCCTCCACGTACTTCGTCTTGATGGATGCGCATCGGCCGATGACGTGGCTCATACACTTCTGGTCGAGCCCTAGGAGGCGTTTCGTGTTCTCCTCTACGTATCGGAACAGGGTCTCGTCGGCTATTACGCCGTACTTGACCACCTCCGCCAGCCCTGACCTGACCTCCCTTATGGGTAGGCTACGCAGGAGGAGGGAGTCGGCGACCACTGCGACGGGCTGGTGGAAGCTACCTATCATGTTCTTTCCCTTGACGTGGTTCACGGCGGTCTTGCCGCCTATGCCGCTGTCCACCATGCCTAGAAGCGTCGTCGGCACCTGAACCACGGCGACGCCCCTCATGTATATGGAGGCCGCGAACCCGGCGAGGTCGCCCACGGCTCCGCCGCCCAGCGCGACAACTACGCCGTTCCTATCTAGGCCTGCGTCTAGGAAGCGGCCCAAGAGGGTGCCTGCGTTCTCCCATTCCTTCGCCTCCTCGCCGTCAGGGACCACGAAGGTCCTGGGGTTGAAGCCACCTAGGCTAGCAGCCACGGCCTCTCCGTAGAGCCTGTCGATGGGCTCTGAGGTGACCACGACGCAGCCAGTCGCATCCGGCTTGGATGTGGCGACGATCTCCCCGAGCCTACCTGAAAGCCCGGCCCCCACGTATATTTGGTAGCCTCTGTCGCCGAGCCTAATCTCCGAGGCCGCGTATTCGGTGAGTCTCATACTAGATGCTTCTCCCGACTGCGTTGGCCACTTTTCTGATCTGTTTCATGAGCTCCGTTAGCTCCGGCGGCCTGAGGCTCTGGGCTCCGTCGCTTAACGCCTCCTCTGGGCGTGGGTGCACCTCCACCATGACACCGTCTGCGCCGGCGGCGACGCCAGCCAACGCCATCGGTGCCACGAGGCTCCTGACGCCGGTGCCGTGGCTTGGGTCGATGACCACCGGCAGGTGGCTCGACTGGTGTATCACCGGCACGGCGGAGACGTCCAGGGTGTTCCTCGTGACCTTGTTGAAGCCCCTGACGCCCCTCTCGCAGAGGATGACGTCCCGGTTTCCCTCGTTGAGTATGTACTCTGCGCATCCCAGCCACTCCTCCATGGTGGCGGCCATCCCTCTCTTGAGCAGCACGGGCTTCTCGGAGGATCCGACTCTGCGTAGCAGGGGGTAGTTCTGCATGTTCCTGGCGCCTATCTGCAGCACGTCTGCGTAGCTCTCCAC
>DAOVEE010000070.1 GCA_030669135.1 Candidatus Bathyarchaeota archaeon
AACGAGGGCTTCCAGCTGGGTCCCCACACTCCCATGAACTTCACCCTCAACTACTATAGGACGCCCAACGTTAAGACGCCTGACAGCTGTTTCCCGTTCCGGTTCGGGCCTCTGGATCTGAACAGCCCGGTGCCCGAGACAGAGGCGTTGATGAAGGTGCTTGACCGGGTGCCCATGAGCTTCGTGAGCGCCCTTCACATGATGAAGTGGGGGGGCATAACCTACGAGGTGCCTCACAGGTGCCCCGAGCTGTACGCCCCGCTGTGGGACGCCGCGAAACGGTTCGACGTGTTCCCCCGTAAGCGGCTGGGGACGACGCTGGCGCCCGGTATCCAGCAGGCGGCGTACCTGACGCCGGCGAAGGGGTGGCTAAGGCAGTGGACCGCCGGTAACAAGAACATCGAGCCCATCCCAGGCTGCGACCTCTACGAGTACGCCCAGACTCTGAACCCCTACGTGTTCATCATGATCCCGGAGTGCTGCATCTGGTACGACCCCAGGATATGGGACGACTCGCCCAGCGAGTCGACTCTAGGTGAAAGCTTGTTGTATGCTAAGGAGCGGCGGGACGAGGTGAGCAGCTGGATGCTGGACATTTGGAACAGGGCGTTGCCGCACCTGAGGACGATGAGCCCCTTCAAGGTAATGATGGACGAGTGGATGGAGCCGATAATCGAGAGGTACACCAACGTGAGCAACCCGCCGTTCAGCTTCGACGAGAAGGTGCACGCCAGAGAGGCGACGGTAGCGGAGAAGGCGGGGGTCGAGGGCAGAGACGACCTCTACAGGATGTTCTACCTGGGCGGACTGATCAGGACGTTCGACGCGGAGCTGGAGGCTGGGGGCAGCGAGGCGCTGTCGGGGCTGAGGGACGAGGTGTACGGGAAGCTCCAGGAGTACGACAACTATCTTCACGACAACTACACGGTGGTGGCGCACCCCATCAGGAACCTGGTGGGGATGAGCCTAGGGGCTCTGCTTCACAGCGCGGTGTATGCGAGGGGCAGGCAGCCCTAGCCCATTTTTGCCTCAGGTTACTTGCCATAAACGTCCATACGCGGACCATATGGGCGGCACCAGGCTCGATGAAATAACCTTTATCTTCCACGGCTTTCAGAGTTTAACCTAGCCTAAAAGGTGAACTTCATGGAAGAAAAAACCGATGTAGTAAGCCTCCCCTTGCTGGGAGGAAAGGCACCCGACTTCGAGGCGCCTACGACCCAGGGAACACTGAGGCTATCCGACTTCGAGGGAAGCTGGCTAGTCCTGTTCTCACATCCGGCGGACTTCACGCCGGTCTGCACGACGGAGTTCATGGCCTTCTCGGAGATCTACGATGAGCTGCAGAAGAGGAACACGGAGCTTCTGGGGCTGAGCGTTGACAGCGTCTCCTCGCACATAGCTTGGATAAGGAACGTGGAGGAGAAGATGGGAGTCAAGATTCCGTTCCCCATCATCGCGGACCTGAACAAGGAAGTGTCAACCCTTTTCGGGATGATTCATCCCGCGCAGAGCAAGACGGAGACCATCCGATGCGTCTTCATAATAGACCCCGAGGGCATAGTCAGGACCATACTGTACTACCCGCTGACAACCGGGAGAAACATGCAGGAGATCCTCAGGATCATCGACGCTCTCCAGACCACGGACGAGCATAAGGTAGCCACCCCCGCGAACTGGAAACCCGGGGACCCCGTGGTCGTGCCTCCACCGGGAACCACCGAGCAGGCGGAGGAGCGAGTCAAAGAAGGCTACGACTGCAAGGACTGGTACCTCTGCTTTAAGAAGCTGTGATCGCGATGCCATGCGTGTCTCCTGATGGGAAGCCGACGTCAAGCGGGTTTGCTACCCTGAAAGCGGTTAAAGGCGGGGCATCTTCCCCGAGAGAGATAGGTGACGCCACGGGTCAGCCGTTGTTCCGTGTCAGGAGCGGGCTCAGGGAGCTTGTGAGCGCAGGCTTCCTGGAGCTGTCTGAATACAAGTACATTCTCACTTCTGACGGGGAGAACGTCCTTTAGCAAAAACCTCCATTTTTTTTAATATGATGCGATTAGGAAACTGTTTTCTCTCGGATACGGATTATGTTGTTGTCCCTTTTTTCATGATGCGAGTTACTTAAGCCAAATGACAGTGTAAGAAACTGGTCCGCCATGATGTTTATACCAGAGCAGTTGCGGGAAATCGTGGATCCGATCAGATCGAGATGAGGCAGCTTAGGCTTCGATATCGTTGCCTGCGGCACCAATCTTGGATTAGATTCTAAGACGGTTAAACGTAGGATGGGTGAGTTCAGGGCTTCCGGTGCTACGTGGTGGCTGAACCGGGTTCTCGATGCACCCAACTTGATGGATGACTACAGAAAGATGATAGAGGAAGGCCCACCTAGTTTATAGTGATGGTTTCGACGCATCTACCTTCCTCTTTCTCCCTGAAGTCGAGGTCGTACTCGACGTTCGGGTAAACCTCCTTGAGTCCCTTGAAGAACGCCCGCAAGAGGTATCCACATAGATACCCGCTTCTGTTATGGTCGTGCCCAGATATCGTGAACCCCTGATACAATGGACATCGGTGCGTCGTGAGTATCACCCTGTTGGACTTGACCTCGTAGGTGGAGTCGTAGCCGAACGGGTCGTTGATCTCCTTCAGAATGGGGAGAAAGGTCTCCACGTCAAGCCTGTCGACGCCTTTCCTCTCCCTCATCCATCTGCCTATCCTCTCCCCCGCCTCCTTACCCGACCTCGCCTGTAGCTCCAGGGCTTTCTCTACGCCCAGCTCCTCTGCAACATGTTTGAAGAATCCCCCGTATAGGGCGAACACCTAGGCAGCGGTCCTATAGAGATCCTCTTCCATGAAGACACCGAATACACTTACGTTGCAGTGAGGATAAAACTATGCATAGATGGCTCGCAGCTCGGGTATCACGTCCCTTGACACGTTCTCGAAGACATCCACCTATCTCTTGTTCCACGGATAATAGAGTATGAACTCGGTTATCCCCGCCTCCGCATACTTTTCGACTAGAAGCCGAAGGTTGTC
The DNA here is from genome assembly GCA_030669135.1 of Candidatus Bathyarchaeota archaeon. Classification (GTDB taxonomy): domain Archaea; phylum Thermoproteota; class Bathyarchaeia; order TCS64; family TCS64; genus RBG-16-57-9. Next base: position 3,037 of record DAOVEE010000070.1, read on the forward strand.
CTCGGAGTCAAACATCGTCCAAGCCTCGAACCACGAACGATGGGGCCTAGTGAAATCGACGAAGTGGTCGGCCACCCAGACGCTGTCGAAGCCCAGTTCCTCGACCTTCTTCCAGCGCCCCAGTTCCTGCTCTCAGGGAATGTTCTGAATCGTGATGACGCCAAACCTAAGCCCCAACCCAGACCACCACCATCAACCAAAGCCCTTCAACAGAAAAGCGTTACACATACGCCGCCCCCATTCAGGAGGGTAGACGAAAAACGCCGCCGACGCCCCTTTAACCATGAGGAGCCACAGAAACCCCCAGAAGAGACCACGAAACCTGTAAAAAAGCGTCAAGGTAACCGATGAACAAGGACAGAACACGCTCCAAAAAACGCTTATTCCCTGTAACCAGGAACAAGACACCCGTCTCCCCAAACACAGTCCGCCTCAAACCCCCAAAAAAATTCACGGAATACACACCTACGGCGACAACCCCCACAAAACACGCAAACCCCACAAAAAAAACGAAATAACCAGTAACGGAGAACAAACGCTCACAAGTAACCTGCAACGAGCCTAAACCACTTGCACACGGTTACCCGATGAAAATTATCCTAACGGATCTCCATCTCGATGTAGACAGAGTTGGGCACCCTGATCCTCATGATGCTCCGCATCACCCGGTCCCTCGCGTCAATCTCGATGAGGCGCTTATGCACACGCATCTCGAAGCGGTCCCACGTGTCGCTGCCGTCCCCGCAGGGGGTCCGCCTCGTGGGCACCACAAGCTTCTTCGTCGGCAGCGGGATCGGGCCCACGATCTTCACACCGATCCTCTTGGCGATGTTCTTGATCTCGTCGCAGACGCCCTCCAGCTTCTCGGTGTCTGTGCTCGTCAGCTTGATCCTCGCACGCCGCGCCATATTGGTTCCCCGTGACTACGTGAGAATTAGAACTTAAAGGTTACTAAAAAAGTGGGTGGAGACTTACTCCTCGATCTCCATGACAATGCCGGCGCCAATGGTGGTGCCCATGTCACGGAGCGCGAACCTGCCCAGCTGCGGGAAGTCCTTGAAGGGCTCCATAGCCGTAGGCTGGAGGGGCACGAAGCGCACGACGGCGGCCTCACCGGTCCTCAGGTAGGCAGGGTTCTCCTCGACGGTCTGCCCCGTCCTGGGGTCCAGCTTCGCGAGGAGCTTGTCGAACCTGACGGCGACCTGCGCCGTGTGAAGGTGCAGAACAGGGGTGTACCCCTCGCCGATGGCCGTCGGGTGGTGGATGATGAATATCCTCCCCTTGAAGGCCTTGGCTACCCTGCACGGGGTGTTAAGGTGGCTCGCGACGTTCCCACGCCTGAGCTTGTCCTTTTCTATGCCCTTCACGTTGAAGCCGATGTTGTCGCCCGGACCGGCGCTGTCGATCTTGGTGTAGTGGGTCTCGACGCTGTTGACCTTGCCCTTCTCGCCGCTCGGCATGAAGACTACGTCGTCGCCTGGCTTCAGTACGCCTGTCTCGACCTTGCCGACCGGGGTCGTGCCGACGCCCCTGATAGTGTATACCTCCTGGACGGGTATCCTGAGAGGCTTGTCGGTGGGCTTGGGGGGCAGCTTGAATGTGTCGAGTGCCTCCAGCAGGGCTGGGCCCTTGTACCATGGCATCTTGTCGCTCTTTTCGACAAGGTTGTCGCCTGTCCAGCCGCTGGTGGGCACGAAGCTGATCTTTGATGGATCGTAGCCGACCTTCTTGAGGAGTTCGCTGATGCCGTCCTTGACCTCCTCAAACCTCTGCTCGCTCCAGTCGACGCTGGGGTCATCCATCTTGTTGACCGCAACGACCAGCTGGTTCACTCCCAGGGTCTTGGCAAGGAAGGCGTGCTCACGTGTCTGTCCGCCGGGGTTTGTACCGGCTTCATACTCTCCTCTCTTCGCGGAGATCATTAGTATGGCTCCGTCTGCCTGGCTCGCGCCGGTCACCATGTTCTTGACGAAGTCTCTATGGCCGGGAGCGTCGATGACGGTGAAGACGTTCTTCTTCGTCTCCAGCTCGTAGAAGGCGAGGTCTATGGTTAGGCCTCTCTCACGCTCTTCCTTGAGCTTGTCGAGGACCCAAGCGTACTTGAATGAGCCTTTACCGAGTGCCTCGGCTTCTGCCTCAAAGTCCTTCAGCTCCTTCTCTGAGATCGCGCCTGCCTTGTAGAACAGGTGTCCGATGCTCGTGGACTTCCCGTGGTCTACGTGGCCGATGATGATCAGGTTGATGTGAGGTTTATCCCTCTTGCTCATCTCTGAATTCTCCTACACCTTCAACCTATATGCAGAATAAAAATGTTAGGTTAAATACATGAAAACGCGTCTCACGTTCAATAACATACTCGAAATAGACAGAAATACGCTTCAAACAGCGAAAATGCGTAAAGTTTAAAGGGGTTCCCCGTATCGGAGTGGTGGAGAATCAAATGGCAAACGGCCTATTCGCTGCACGCAGGAACAAGAACGTCCGCAAGAAGATGCGGTACAAGAGCAAGGACTACGTGCTACGCCTAAAACGCAGGACCGAGAAGAAGGACCTCCTAGAGGGCGCGCCCATGGGCAGGGCCATCGTGCTGCAGAAGGTTGGCATCGAGAGCAAGCAGCCCAACAGCGCCATCCGTAAATGCGTCAGGGTGCAGATCATCAAGAACGGTAAGCTCGCCACGGCGTTCCTTCCGGGCGACGGCGCCCTCAACTACGTTGACGAGCACGACGAGGTCACCATCGAGGGCATCCACGGACCACGGTCAAGGTCCATGGGCGACATCCCTGGCGTCAGGTTCAAGGTAAACGCCGTCAACGGCACGCCCCTGAAGCTCCTCGTTCTGGGTAAAGTCCAGAAGCAGATGCGCTGAGCATCAATACTTTTAGTGGGCTATCTCGGTGGCCCCAGTTTTCCCGGTCTCCTCGATCAAGTAGGTCAGCGGCACGTTTACCAGCAGCAGAGCCGCGGCGATGTAGAAGCAATACTTGACGCCGTAGTCGGTCATGACCGCGGTCATGAGTATGGGTCCTATCACCGAGCCGAGGTCGAAGAACGTCCTGTAGGCGCCTATCGCCGCCCCGCGCTGCGACGGGTCCACCGCCTCCGCGGAGATCACCGGACCGACGATCCAAATCGCCCCCGACGTGAAGCCTATTATACATATCACGGCGGCTAAGGTGAAGAACGTCGAGAAGAAGCTCATCACCACGACTAGGATGGCGGTCGCTGTCATCCCGAACATGAGCACCGGGCGCCTACCTACCCTGTCCGAGATCGAGCCCATCGTGAACATGGCGACGACGAAGCCCAGCGAACGGGCGCCCATAACGTACCCCACGTCTGCGAGGCTGAAGCCGAGGGTCCCCCTCGCGAAAAGAGGGACTATAGTTATGATCAACCCGTTAGTCATGATGAACTCGGCCACGGTCGCGGCCGCCAGTATCATCAACGTCTTGTTTCTCAGTACACCGACGACCTCTCCCATGGTCAGTGGCTTACTTGTTGGCCCCCGTACGGTCTCTTTTCTGATATGGGGAGGGACGACTAAGAGAAGCAGGGCGGCGACCGAGAGCGCCAAAGCGGCTATGAACCCGCCCTGCCAACCGAGCTCCTGCACGAGCTTTCCGCTTACCGCTGAACCGATGATTGTTCCTATGAACTCTATCCCCTGGAAGACCCCCATCGCCGTGCCGCGTTTCTCGGCTCCGAACAAGTTGACGATGAAGGTCATGGAGACCGCGAAGAAGAAGGGCGCCCCGAAGCCCTTCACCGCCCTGACGAAAACTAGGTGTACAGGGTTGTTCACGAATACCAGCATGATGTTCCCTATCACGGTTAGTGCGAGCCCAAAGACCATGGGCTTGTAGTAGCCGAACTTCGATGATACGTAGCCACTTGGTATCTCGAGCACCACCCTGCTGATCCAGTAGCCTGAGACGGCGTACCCTATCCAGACGCCGGTGGCTCCTATCTCCTCGGCGAACAGCGAAAGAATCGGGTTCGTCACCATGATGCTGAGCATGGAGAGGAAGGCCACGACGCATAACAGGTAGTAAGAGGTCGAGTATCCCTTTAGCAACATGATGCCTATTCTGGTCCTGTACTCGGATTTAAAACCTGCTGGGTGTTGACAATGCTTTTATTTAGGTAACCCTTTCAAAGTCACTGCACTCACGAAGTGGTAAAATGAGCGAAGACGAAGCACAGGCACAGGACGAGGGAATCAAGCTCTTCGGCGAGTGGAGCTTCGAGGGCATCGACGTCCGCGACATCGGCCTGAAGCGCTACCTGAACCTGGAGCCGGTGTGGCTCCCCCACAGCGGCGGCAGACACGAGGCACGCAAGTTCAGGAAAAGCAGGCTCAACATCGTGGAGCGTTTCATCAACAGCCTCATAAAGCCCGGGTCCAGCGGAGGCGAGAAGACCAGAATCACTAACAGCGTCAAGACGGCTTTCAAGATAATCCACATAAAGACCGGAAGAAACCCCGTCGAGATGCTCGTGAGAGCCATCGAGAACGTCTCGCCCAACGAGGACACCACCCGTATCGGGTACGGAGGCGTCGTTTACAGGCTCGCCGTGGACATCAGCCCCCAGAGGCGCATCGACATCGCGCTGCGGTTCATAGTGCGCGGCATAAAGGAGCAGACCTTCGGCAACCGCAAGACCCTTGAGGAGATCGTCGCGGATCAGCTGATCGGCGCCGCCAACAACGAAGGCAACAACTTCGCGATCCGTCGGAAGCAGGAGGTCGAGCGGGTAGCCTTCTCATCGAGGTAAACCCGTCTTCAACATATACTCCTTGAACCCAATTCTCATCTAGGTATCTTACAGCAGGCTGCCTGCGGCGAACCCCACCAAGCCAACCAACATCAGGTATAGGACCCTGTTCTTCACGGCTCTGCTGTTCTCGCGGGTTGGCTTCATGATTAGACTATACGCGCTGTAGAGAAGCCCTAGGTCCGTCACGGCCACGAACGGCAGATACCACGCTGAGACGAGTCTCAAGGCGTAGGGTACAAGAGATGAGACGGCCGCCGCCACGTAGAAAGCCGACGCGACCACGCTCGCCGTCCTCGGGCCCTTTGAGACGGCGACGGTGTTGACGCCCGCGCCCCTGTCTCCCTCTACGTCAACGATGCCCTTGGTGACCTCCCTCCCGGTGTTGCTGAGGAACGCCATGAGGCTGAAGTACAGGCTGGGATACATGGACCCGGTGATCAACCCCCCGAATATGAACGGGAGGCTTACGCAGGCGCTGACCATCAGGTTCCCGGGGAACCCAGTCCGTTTGCCCCAAGCCGAGTAGAGCATCATGACGACCCAGCTTAACGCCGCCACCAGCATAGCGTTCAACGATATCATGTAGCTGGCCCCGAGCCCGACGACGCTCAGGGCGGCGGTGAGCACGACCGCCTCGCCCGGCGTCACCCTGCCGCTGGGTATGGGCCTCCCCGGCTCGTTGACGGCGTCGATCTCCCTGTCGTAGTAGTCGTTGATCGCCATGGCCGCCCCGGTAATACAGAACCCCGTGACGAAGGAGAGGAGAAGCATCGGGGGCGACCCCAGTATCGACACGCCGCCTGTCACAGCTGCGCCGACGATTATGGCCAGCCCCAGCATCACGGAGTTCACCGGCCTGACTATCTCGACGAGACCACCCAGCTTATCCATACACCTAGGGGTTCCTCGCCGCCGTAATAAAATCATTGAAGATGCAGAGTTTTTATTC
>DAOVEE010000265.1 GCA_030669135.1 Candidatus Bathyarchaeota archaeon
CTGAGGCTGGCCAACGAGAAAATCGTGCCGGTTACGCCTCAGGGCTCCCGCACAGGTCTGAGCGGGGCCTCCCACCCGGTCTTCAGAGGTATCGCCCTGAGCTTGGAAAAGATGAACCGCATACTAGAGATCGATGAGGACAACCTCATGGCCACCGTGGAGCCCGGGGCATTGATCAGCGACATCCACGAGGCCACCGAGGCCCTGGGCCTCTACTACCCCCCCGACCCAGGCCAGGAGTCAGGGAGCATCGGCGGCAACATCTCGACGAACGCGGGCGGAATGAGGGCCATAAAGTACGGCGTAACCAGGGACTTCGTCAACGGCCTGGAGGTAGTCCTGGCCGACGGCGAGGTAATCAAGGTGGGCGGCAAGAACGTCAAGGACAGCACGGGATACAGCCTCATCGACCTCATCATAGGCAGCGAGGGGACCCTCGGGGTCGTCACCAAGGCCACGCTGCGCCTCGTCCCACAGCCCAAGCTGACGGCGCTCATCTACGCCCCCTTCACATCCACCATCGACGCGGCCAACGCCGTCAAGGAGATAATACGCCAGAAGATACTGCCCTTCGCCCTCGAGTACATGCCACAGCATACCGTGCTCACCGTCGAGAAATACCTCGAGAAGAAGCTGATGCCAGACAACATCCACCCCGCCTACCTCCTCGTGGCGGTGGAGGCCAACACCAAAGAAGAGCTGGAGAGGCAGCTGGAGACGGCGGGCGAGATATGCCTCGAGATGGGGGCCGTGGACGCCTACATAGCCGACACCGCTAGCAGGCAGCAGCAGATCTGGGAGGGCAGGAAGGCCGTTTTCGACGCCTACATCGCCCTGTACACCGTGGACGAGGCCGACGTCTGCGTACCCCGGAACAGGATACCCGAGTACATCGAGCGCGCCGAGGCCATAGGGGAGAAGCACGGCGTGCTCCTCGTTCCCTTGGGACACGCCGGCGACGGCAACCTCCACTACAACATAATCAAACGGGATGAAACACCGATGGAGGCGTGGCCTGAGCTCATGGAGGCGGCGCTCAGCGACCTCATAGACATGTCCCACGAGATGGGGGGAACCGCGTCAGGCGAACACGGACTCGGGTACACCAAGAGGCACTACCTAGAGCGCGAGGTCGGGACCCGGCAGGTGGAACTCATGAAGGCGATAAAAGCAGCGTTCGACCCCAACGGGATAATTAACCCCGGGAAGGTCTGGCCCTAATACTCTCTGTAGGCCTCCGCTAAGGGGTGGCCCTTGCAGTAGAGGCCGAAGGCCTTGTACCAGCCGAAGGGGCTCTTATGCACCGTCAGCTCCTCTGCCTCCAGCCTAACCTTCAGGTCGCTGAGGAACTTCTTCGCTCGTCTAGGGCTGCCCAGCTCGTGACTAAGATGAGCGTAGGGGTACAGTACCACGTTTTTGCAGCCGATGCGCCCCGTGTCCGTCTTTATGTTCTCGACGTAGGCCTCGATGATCTCCGCTTCTCTGTCAACGTCCTTCTTCTCGAAGCACGTGAAACAGACCAACGCGTTCTCGTACTCGCCCTCCTTGGGGCTTGCGGGGTGCTCCGCGACTGGGGTCTCCTTCATGACCTTGTAGCTGAACTCCGAGCAGTGAAGCTGTAGAACCTTCAACTCTTATCGTTTGAATGACACTGTAGAAGGTTTTAGGGGTTTCTACGCTTGAACGGTCTAGAGCCCCTTGGCTGCCTCGATGAGCTTCGTGGCCTGCTTCTCGCTTAGCGTCGTCTTCTCAGCCAACACCGCGGCGTCTGAGCCGGCTACCTTGGTGACCGAGTCGCATCCTCCGCTCAACAGCTTCTCCTCCGTGGTTTTACCGACTTACTTGATCTCGGATACAGGCTTCGACTCCTCTATTGGGGCCATCGCTTTCTTCAAAGGTTCTTTGGCCTCTGTTCCTTCCTTGCTCAGCTCTATGGTCATGCATGAGACGTTCCTCACAGCATCGCCGTCCATGATCTTCTCCGTTTCGATGGTGATCTTGGGCTTCACCAGGTTGTCGATGTACCTGTTACGGGCTATCTCGGCGACGTCGACGGCTGTGGCGATGCTCCTGCCCCTCGCCTTGATCTCGACGGTGTCCTGTTTGTTGAAGGTGGCTAACA
>DAOVEE010000162.1 GCA_030669135.1 Candidatus Bathyarchaeota archaeon
TCAAGCTGGGCCTCCTTAATCCTCATGCATCCCTCCACTGTCTCTGAGAGCGGCTTCTCACAGAGGACGTGTTTTCCGCTGCCCAGAGCCTCGATGACTATCTCCTCGTGGAACTTGGGCGGCGTGTTGATGACTACGGCATCGATCCCCGGGTCACTCAGAAGCTCATGGTAGTCGGTGTACGCTTTAACGCCGAACTCGTGGGCTACCGCGCGCATCCGCTCCTCGTTGACATCGGCTACGGCGGCGACCTCGACCACCCTGACGTCCCTGATGGCTCTGAGGTGAAACATGGTGGTGACGCGGCCACATCCGATGACCCCGAGTCGGAGCATGCTTGTTTGACCCCGTGATGCTTTTTTATGTTTCCGGTCGGCGGCGCTACTCTATGAACCTCGTGAAGAGCATACCCGCGAGGCCCGTGGGCCTCCGCAGGTTCTTGGGCTTGGGCGGGTTGGGTATGCAGCAGAAGTGCTTCCAGTAGAGGTACTTGCCGATGGTGACATTCAGCTTGAAGGTCCTGTGCAGTAAGACGTCCACGGTCCCCATCCATCTTCGGCCCAGGAAGCTGCCGGCGAAGGCCATCCCGAGGAGGTATGTGGCGACGTACAGTAGGACCTGTTGAACCATCTGAAGCGTGAACTCCATCTATATCACTAGCGATACAGCACAGTAGTGGGATAAAAAGCTATCGCAACCCCTCGAAGCCCTCCAGAGCCTCCCTGTAGCCGAAGTGGAGGCTCACCACCCCGCAGAGCACCAGCTCGAACCAGTAGGTGGCGAGACGGGTCAGCAGGCTTATAGCCGCCACGGCCCCGAGGGGCACCCCCACCACGGTGAAGGCCCCCGTGAGCCCCGCGTCAACCACGCCCAGGCCGCTGGGGATGACTATATTCAGCTGCTGGATGAACTCGATCACCGCGTAGATGAGCACTATGACCCAGAAGCTGACGCGTTGGCCCAGGGACACGGCGACGAGGTACGCCGTCACTGCGCCGGTGCTCCAGTGGAACCCCACCATGAGGAGGGAGAGAAGGTTCTCGAGGGGCCGCCCCCGGAGACTCTCCATGGCCTTGCCTATCTCATCCATGAACACGGGGAAGCCGCCCAACCCGATCTCGGGGTTGTATATCCTGTCGAGGAGGTTCCTCCGCACCCAGCCCGGGCTGCCCTCGTAGAGCCGCCGCAGGCGCCCAGGGGTCAGAAATAAGCCGAATACGAGGGTGTTGGCGAGGGCGTAGAGCACCACGAACCAGATCATCAATGGCTGAACTGGGGTGCCGTCGCCGCCTAGGAACGAGACCGCGGCGGCGAGGGTGATGAGGACGCCGAAGCTGATGAAATAGTAGACCTTGTTCACGATGACGGAACTCACGGCCTTGCCCAGGTTGCTGCCTTCCTCGTCCCGCACCAGGTAAGCCCTGATTATCTCGACACCGGAAGGAACGGGGAGCACCCAGACCACGAACATGCTCACGAAGGTCATCTGGACTGAGCGCCACAGGCTGATCCTCACCTGAAGCACCCTGAGAAGCATATGCCACGACGCGGCGAGGAGGAAGAGGCCCACCCAGTTCAGCAGCACCGCGGAGCCGAACAGGAGCGGGTCGAACCGACCCGCCTCGGCGAGAAACTTGAAGGGGTTCGTGTAGACTAGGTACGCCACGAAGATTACCGCGCCAAGCGCCGTGAACGCGACGCCCCACCTGCCGCGCCTCAACACCAGCCCCACCCTTACCCACCCCGTCTCAGCCATAAATAGGTTGAGAGCAACAGGGAAATATCCTGAAGCCGTGATCGAAGACAGATGGACGCCTTCACGGAGTTCCTCAGGGAGAACAGGGACAGGAAGACTGTAACCATAACCCCGGGCGGGAACCACGGCGACACGCTAATCCACATGGGTTTAGTCAAGAAACTAGATGAGTACGGCTTCGAGTATGACTGCCTTAACCTTGAGCATGAGTACAAGAGAAACTTGGCGCTAGGCGGCAAATACCTGCTCAACATCGTGTTTTGGAAATTTGAGCTAGATCTCGGGTTTAGGCTACTTGACATCCCAGAGGGTGCCGAACTCATAATGTTCGAAGGCGGCGGCTACATGAACGACATATGGTATGGACCCTCGCTTCTAAGGAGAGTAATGAAATATTGCGGGGCACCCATAGCGATCGGTCCCCAGAGCTACATCTTTACGAAGACAAGGATCGCCGACTACTTCATGGACGGCCGCGAGGCGACGCTTTTCTGCCGTGAACGCTACAGCTACGACCACCTACACGAGCAGGGACTACCCGCTAACGTGGATGTGAAGCTATCACCCGAGCTGGCGTTATACTTGGACCCGGAAGACTTGGAGGGGTTCACGGAGCCCAGAGAGGAACTCTACCAGCTGGTCGCCATGCGGCAGGATAAAGAGTCCGCTGTCTCGGAGAAGCTGCTGAGGGAGATCCAGGGAGCATGCGATAACCCCGCTACGAGGGACATATCTATGGAGGGTTCGTTGACGGACTTCGTGTCGTGGGTGGCCAACGCGGAGACGGTCTACACCGACAGGCTCCACGTGGCCATACTGTCGTCCATACTCGGTAAGGACGTGACCCTCTTCGGCAACATATACCACAAGAACCGGGGCGTATGGGAGATCAGCCTGAGGGACAGCGTCAGATTCGTCGAGACATAACGCTGGTCTTATATCGCGATAGAAAAATATGGATACCATGGCTCCGGCCGGCGAGTGTTTCTCTCTCAGCATCATCGTGCCGGTCTTGAACATGGCGAAGACGGTTAGGAACCTCATGGAGTCCCTCATGGACCTCGACTACGACGAGGATGAGCTGGAGATAATCGTCGTCGACGGCGACTCAAAGGACGGTACCAGGGAGATCGTCGAGGAGTACCCTGTGAGGCTCGTCCGGCAGGAGGGGAAGGGGCTCAACGCGGCCAGGAACACGGGGATCAGGTACAGCACGGGAGAGATCGTCGCCTACACCGACGGCGACTGCGTCGTCTCACCGAACTGGGCAAAAGCCATAGTAGCGAACTTCCGGGACCCGGGCGTAGGCTTCGTCGGGGGGACCCTGGAGGGGTACGACAAGAACGAACCCTTGAGCAACTACATGGATGAGACCTTCTTCCAGGTGACCCCGGGTTTCCACTTCAGGATAGAGGGCACCGACCTCAGGCTGCTCCAGTTCCCGGCGGGCGCCAACATGGCGTTCAGGCGAAGCGCCCTGGCGCGAGTCGACTTCTTCGACGAGAACATAACCTACGGTTTCGACGACCTCGAGCCCGTCGAGGAGTTGGGCTTCAAGGGCTTCAGGATCGTGCTCGACCCCGACGTGAACGTCCTCCACCAGCACAGGTCCACGCTGGGGGGCCTCATGAAGCAGCACTTCAACTACGGTAGGGGAGGAACCTTGCTCTTCATCCATAAAAGAACGAGTAACCTGGCATACTGGTTCTCGTCATACCTGATATTCATGACAGGCATGTTAGTCTTCTTCCTTTTCATGATGTACCTGTGGCTTAGGATCAGGCACCCTTTGCCCCTGAACCTCGGCCTCGGCTCCCTGGGCCTCTTCATGGTTGTCATCATGCTCTACTACCTGCCGGTAAGCGTCAGCACTGGGAAGCTATGGAAGCTCCTCGCCTACCCGGTGTTAGACTTATTACGGGGTTTGGCGTTTGCCTTCGGCGGCATATATCAGCTGTTCAAGTCGACCAGCAAGAAAGTGATCAGGTAGTGCAAGAAATCAGGCTTCGGGGGCTCAGGGAAGGTGACCTAGAGGCGATCCATAGGATCGAGCGGAGTAGCTACCCTACGCCGTGGTCGATGAACTTCTTCAGGCTCAGGGCCAACATGAACCCTGAGCTCTTCATCGTGGCTACCGTCGGGGAAGAGTTGGTGGGCTACACTGTGGGAGAGTTGGATGCGAGGAGAAACGGCAGGAAGGTGGGCCACGTCATGAATGTTGCCGTCGACTCCCGGCACCGGGACAGAGGCGTAGGGACCATGCTGATGGATGAGCTTGAGGCTAGGTTCCTCAGGCTGGGCGCTTCGGCGGCTTACCTCGAGGTGAGGGAGTTCAACGTGGACGCCCAGAGGCTCTACAGCCGCAGAGGCTAC
>DAOVEE010000044.1 GCA_030669135.1 Candidatus Bathyarchaeota archaeon
ACCTGGCTCATGGCGAAGCTCATCTTACCGCTGCCGGGGCCGGGGGCCGTGACAACAACTATACGCTTCTCCGTGTCCACGTGTTCGGGCTTGCCGTACCCCTCGTCGCTGACCACATGTTCTAGGTCGGTGAGGTACTCGTCTATCTCGTAGTGAATGTAGACCTTGATGCCTCGGTTCTCGAGGCGCTGCTTGAACTTGTCTGCCGCATGCTCGCCGCTGTACCGGTTGATGACCACGGCGGAGACGTCGAGACCCAGCTCACCCAGGTCGCCTATGTCCTTGAGTATCTGGTCCTCGTATGTGAGCCCGAAGTCCCGTCTAATCTTCCTGCCCTCGATGTCCTTGGCGCTGATGCAGTGTACCATCTCCAGTTCGTCGAGCTTCCTGAGCATCTGGACCTTGGTGTCTAGCTCGAACCCCGGTAGCACCCTGCTGGCGTGGTGGTCGTACCGTAGCTTGCCGCCGAACTCCAGGTAGAGCTTGTCGAACTGGTCTACTCGCTCGAGGATGCGGGCGACCTGTGTCTTGAGGTACCTCTGGGTGTCGAAGCCTTTCTCCCTGATCATGTCGGTCACAGCATACCAGGGACCGGATCGCCGCAGCCCCGATAATGCACGAGAGTTTACACTGTAAGTCTATAAAATCTTCTATTCTCACCGTCAACACACCAATAATCCCAACATTTTCGCATAAATGAGGTTAAAATCGTAATATTTAGAGGCGCACATGGAGGTGTTCTCGGTTTAACAAGAACATTTTAAAACATTGTTTAGAGGAAAAGATGATCTGCGTCCATCTCCTCCGGCTTCTCTAGGTTCATGATGCGGAGCACCGTCGGCGCTACGCTGCTTAGCCCCATCTCCTTCTTGAGTGATATATTCCGTAACGCCTCATCGTCGCTTATCAGTATGAAGGGCACCGGGTTCATCCCGTGGCTGGGGTTCGGTGAGCCGTCCGGGTAGAACATGGTCTCCACGTTTCCGTGGTCCCCCGTGACCAGGACCGTGTAGCCCTTTCTCAGCCCGGCATCCACCACCATGCCTAGGCACTCGTCAACGACCTCGCACGCCTTCACTCCGGCGTCCAGGTTCGCTGAGTGGCCGACCAGGTCCCCGTTGGCGTAGTTGACCAGTATGAAGTCGTAGACGTCTCTGGCGATCTCCGGGATGAGCCTACCGGTTATCTCGTGGGCGCTCATCTCAGGCTTGTCCTCGTAGCTGGGCACCTTGGGGCTGGGCACCAGTATCCTGTCCTCCCCCGGGTTAGGCTCCTCGACCTGGCTGTTGAAGAAGAACGTCACGTGGGCGTACTTCTCTGTCTCGGCTATCCTCAGCTGCCTGAGGCCGGCGGCGCTAAGAACGTTCCCCAGGTTGTTCCTGACCGTGTGCTGCGGGTACGCCACAGGGAGGGTAAGCTTCTGGTCGTAGACGCTCATGCAGACATAGAAGATGCCAGGAGTCTTCCTGCGCCTGAACTCGCTGAATTCAGCGTCGGTTAACGCGTAGGTTATCTGCCTCGCCCTGTCGCTCCGGAAGTTCCATAAGATGAAGGAGTCGCCGTCGTCTATCGTGGCCACCGGTGAGCCGTATTGATCCGTCAAAACTATGGGCTCCACGTAGTAGTCGGTTAGCTCGGGGTCCTCGGCGTAGACGTGCTCCAGCGCCTTGAAGGGGTCCCGCTCCTTCCTGCCCACTCCGAGCGTAAGCAGATCGTACGCCTTTTCTGTTCTGCCCCAGTTGGTGTCACGGTCCATGGCGTAGTATCTGCCGACAATGGACGCGAGCCGGCCGACGCCCTTCTCTTCTATGACTCTGAGCGTCTCCTCGAGGAACCCGGCGGCGCTCCTCTCCCGCACGTCTCTGCCGTCAAGGAAACAGTGGATGTAGACCCTGTTGAACCCCTCGCGTCTCGCCAGCTCAAGAAAGGCGTATAAGTGGTGGGTGGTCCCGTGTATCCCCTGGTCGCTGAAAAGCCCGGCTAGGTGTAGCTTTCCGCCCGTCTCACGGCAGCGTAGTATGGCGTCGAGGAAAGGCTGGTTCTCGTAGAAGCTTCCGTCCCTGATGCTCCGGGTTATATCCTCGAGGGGCTGCCACACGATCCTACCGGCGCCCATGGTGAGGTGCCCCGGCTCGCTTCCGCCCTGCGTGCCCTCGGGTAGGCCGACGGCGTTCCCCGTACACTTTAGCAGAGTCCAGGAGTAGTGCTCCATGTATCTGTCGTTGTTAGGCGTCTTCGCGATGTGGACCGCGTTCCCCACGGTCTCCTCGGTGTACCCCCACCCATCCCGCACGACGAGGATTACCCTGCGCCTAACCATCTTAGCTGAATGATTCCGAGTGCTGTATAATAGACTACTCTTCACCGCCTCAGGTAGCTCCACACCATCGATAGCACGGAGAGGAGTATGAGGAGCGGGCTGGTCGCGAAGTAGAAGCCGTCCCTCCTGTACACCCATAGGATGAACCAGGGCAGCTTCTCGACGCTCGGCACCATCCTTGCGACGTACGGCAGGGCCACGAATAGGAGGCCGAGGACGATGAGGAACCACCCCAGCGCGGTGAACTCTCTGTAAGGCTCCATGCCTGACACATATTGAACACTGTATAGTAAATCTTTAATGCACGAGACGGTGTTCCACACCGGATTTGTATGAGGCGTCCTCTCAGGATCGTCCTGCTGGGCCCACCGGGGAGCGGAAAAGGAACCCAGGCACACATAATATCCGAGCTCTACGGCGTCCCTGTGATCACCACCGGCGACATGCTGAGGGAAGCCGTGGCAAACGGAACCGAGTACGGTAAGATCGTGGACAGCTACATGTCCCGCGGCGAGCTTGTTCCCGACAAGATAGTGAACGGCGTCGTAGGCGAGCGGCTCAACAGATCAGACCTGGAGAACGGCTTCATACTCGACGGCTTCCCACGCAGCACCCCGCAGGCCGAATTTCTGGACGGCTTCCTCGAGGAGCACGACTTGAAGCTGGAATACGTGATCCACGTCACACTCGACGACGAGGCCATCGTCAAGAGGCTGAGCAACAGGCGAAGCTGCCCCAATTGTGGGGAGGTCTACCACCTCGTATCCAAGCCTCCGAAGAAGGAGGGGGTATGCGACAAGTGCGGCTCCGAGCTTATACTACGTGACGACGACAGACCTGACGTGATCAGGAACAGGCTGGTGGTGTACAGGGAGAAGACCCAGCCCCTGCTGGACAGGTACATGGAGAAGGGGCTGATCAAGGAGGCTCCGGGGGATCACCCGATGGAGAGGCTCCCGGAGCTATTAAAGAGGGTGCTCGGCTAGGTCTTGTAGCCGAACTTCCTGAGGAGACCCTTCCTCCACTCTATGCCTTTCTCGTCCTCTATGCCCCTGCTCTTGGAGCCGTCGACGACACCCATGATGCCTCTGCCCTGCTCCGTCTCGGCGACGACGACCTGCAGCGGGTTCGCCGTGGCCGCGAATATCCTACAGACCTCGGGCACCATCTTGAGCTGTGTGAGCACGTTGATGGGGTAGGCGTCACTCATGACCACATTGAAGCTGTGGCCGCAGCTCAGCGCCTCCGCGTTCTCAATGGCCACCCTCCGGAGCCCCTCGTCGTTACCGTCGTGCCTGACGAGGCACTCACCGCTGGACTCACAGAACGCCAGCCCAAACTTGATGGACGAGGAAGACGAGACCATGGCCTCGTAGACGTCCTCCACCGTCTTGATGAAGTGGCTATGCCCTAGGATAAGGTTACACCCCTCGGGAATCTTCAACTTCACTATCTTTAGATCCATCTAGACAACCATCAAGAATCTCCGGGTCTGAGTTTTTAACGGCTTCGTGAACGGCTGAAGGCGTGATGACGGGTCCCGTGATCCCCAACGAGCGTGGGGAAGGTGGTCCATGTCACGCGGACGGTTCGGACAGGCAGCGACGCATAAACCTTTTTTAATCTGCCTTTTCACGCATAGTTTCCGCGGTAAGGTTTTAGTCTAGCAAGACGGAGGAATGGTTGATGGGCGGACGCGACAGTGAGCCGGACGACTACGGCGACCGCATAAGCGGCTGGCACCACACCCTAGGCTGGGGGAACAGCACCGAGAGCGTCGCGCCCTACGTCCCGACTCCGCTGAACGTCGTGCGCCAGATGCTGATAATAGCCGAGGTCGGCCCACACGACGTCCTATACGATCTGGGCTGCGGCGACGGCAGGATACTGTTCACGGCCGTCGAGGAGTTCGATATCCCCCGCGCCGTTGGCTTCGAACTCAACCCCCGGATGGTCGAGTCAACCAGACTCAAGATAGAGGATAAAGGCCTCGATGGCAGGATCAAGGTCGTTGAGGGCAACTTCTTCGAAGAGGACCTGTCAGAGGCTTCGGTGATAACTCTATACCTGACGACGTCTGGTAACGCGAAGCTTAGGCCCAAGTTCCATGACGAGCTCCGGAAGGGCACCCGCATCGTGAGCCACGACTTCCCGATAGTGGACTGGATCACCGCGAAGCTTGACCAAGGGTACTACAGCGTGGGCAGCCACAAGATATTCTTCTACAGGATACCGCAGGCGTACAACTCGAAGGCGCCTGAGAAGAAGGATCGAGAAGAGGATAGATGGGGCCGGATAAAACGCCTATTCGACAGGGGTCAGTAGACTCCTAGCGCGAGAGCGATTATGGCCATCCTCGCCCAGATGCCGTGGTGAACCTGCTTGAAGTACAGGGCGCCTGGGTGGCTGTCCACCTCGACGGCGATCTCGTTGACCCTGGGCAGCGGATGCATGAGCACCATCCCCTTCTTGGCCTTGGCCATCATCTTGTTGTCGATGATGTAGGCGTCGGCATACTTCTTGTATTCGTCCTCGTTTGGGAACCTCTCCTTCTGGATGCGGGTCGCGTACAGCACATCAAGGTCGCCGATGACCTTGGTCAGGTCCTCCGTTGCCTCCCACTCCACCTTGCCCTTCGTGTCCTTTATGACGTCTTCACGCATGGCTAGCTTCTTTGGGCTGATGAGCTTGAGCTTGACGTCGTAGTTGCTGAGCCCTATCATGACGCTGTGGACGGTCCTGCCGTAGAGGAGGTCGCCGCAAAGCCCGACCGTTAGCCCGTCCAAGGAGCCCTTGGCGTGCTTTATGCAGTGCATGTCCAGCACGGCTTGCGTGGGGTGCTCCCACGAGCCGCTTCCTCCGTTCAGGATGGGGATGCTCGCGACGGCCGCGGCTTTCCTGCTGCTCCACTCGTCGGGGTGCCTCATGGCGATTATGTCCACGTAGTTCTCCACCGTCTTGATGGTGTCCTCCATGGTCTCTCCCTTCTTGACGCTGCTGACCCCTGGGTCAGCGAAGCCCGTTACTGCGCCACCGAGCCTATACATGGCGGACTCGAAGCTGAGCCTGGTCCTCGTGCTGGGCTCGAAGAAGAGGGCGCCCATGATCTTGCCCTTAGCCATTTCTGTGCCTTCGACTTCCAGGGGCATCATCTCGTCCGCGACGCCTAGGATGAAGTCGATCTCATCGCGGTTGTAGTCCCTCATGGATATGAAGCTCTTGCCTTTGAAACTTGACGCGCTTACCATATCTTACACAGTAGAGGTGAATACCCGCTGATCTTATAATAATAACGCGTCCAGCGTGGCGCGAGACACTGAAAATGGAGCCCTGATATATAATCATCAAATACGAGATGTCCGACTCGAATCTTAGGGCGGACGCTTTGGCCGTGGAGAAGATACCCGACCTCAGTAGCTGGAGGAAGATAGGCGAGATGACTTCGAGCCTCGGCACCGTCTACGACCTATACGAGAGCTCGGACCACCAGAAGGTAGCCCAGGTGGACAAGAACCTCGTAATCTATCTCATCATGGAGGACGGCAAGCTCTCGTACATGAACCCCCGAACCATAGACGCCCTCCAGCGGATGAAAGAGGTAGAGGAGTTCCTGAGCGAGAAGGTAAGGCGTCCAGAGCTCTAGGACTCGGGGTAGATCCCCATACGTTTCAGCAGCTCCACCAGCGTGGGGGTAAGCTCGTACTTGATAAAGTCCTCTGGCGCAGCCCACGCCGCGTCCAAGGCGTCGTCCATGGGCCTCATCTCTCCGCTAAGCGGCCTCGCGAGGAAGTCGATTATGATGAAGTGGTATCTTACGTCTCCGTCGTCGTCCCGGACTATCTTGTCAACCACGTCAACCCGGTTCATGATCTCGACGCTGAGCCCCGTCTCCTCCAAGGCCTCTCGGACGGCGGCGTCCGCGGCCTTCTCACCCACCTCTATGATGCCCCCGGGTATGGACCATAAGCCAGCGTCCGGCTCAGCCGCCCTCTTGACGAGCAGGTAACGCCCATCCTCCTCTATGAGGACGCCCACTCCGACGATGGGTCTACCGGGGTACAGCCTATGGGACATGGCGACCGTCTCTAGATTGAGCCGCGGAGGATATATGTTAGTCGTCCAGAGGAGGCGTCTCTCGCCCCGCCGTCTCCATGTGGATGAAGCGGCTCATGGGTGTGCTGAGGCTCGAGGCGGGGTACAGCTCAGGCAGCACCTTGACCCATATGGGGAACCTGCATTTGAGGGCGGTGCCCTTGACGATGGCCTCCCCGGGGGGCAGGTCTCCTATGAGCTCCGCGAACTTGTTGCCCATGATCTCGGCTATCCTGGCCTTGTCCACGTCCTCAAGGCCGTGGCATATCACGTTATTGGCGCACTGGGTGACCACAGTCTTATCCACGGTGCTCAGCCTCTGGGTGACAGCCCACAGCCCGACGCCGTTGCGGCCGCCGTTGGTGGCTATCTCCTTGACGACGCCCAGCAGCTTGCCCCTGCTGTCCTTCTCCCCTATCTCGAAGACGCCTCGCTGGGGTGCGTAGTACATGGCCTCCTCGAGCACGACGATGCAGCCGAACCTCCTGTTCTCGAGGGCCTCGCTGAATATCCTTCTGAGCACCTGGGCTACTACTAGGTGCTTCTGGCTCCACGTGTCCCTGCCCTGGCTGAGGTCCATGAGGACTACGTGGCGGTTCTTTAGCAGATCAACCGGGTCAAGGGGCTTCATGTCGCCGTCCGGTATCAGCTTGCTGCCCACTACGGCGTTCACCACCTGCTGCCTGTAGTTCTCGAAATCCTCGTCCTTCTTGTTGAACCCCAGCTTGTCCGGCTTCACCCAGCCGAGGGCCTGCCTGAGGTTGACCTTGGTGACGGCCGCCGCCTGTGCGTAGAGTATCTTGAGCGCCTGCACCAGTATCTTGGAGTTCCACCATGTCTTCTGCCACCCGAACTCGCCGACATAGTCCTCCCACGGCACGTCGCCGGGCTGGAAGAACCTGCTCCAAGGCACCTTGAGCACCTTGTCGGCCCCCAGCTGATCGGCCAGGCTGCTGTACTCGCCGTCCTTGTCGACTATGAAGAACCGGACGGGGGGCTCCGCTGAAACCGCCCTCGCCACCATGGTGACTGAGGTGGTGGTCTTGCCTGTGCCCACGGCGCCGCAGATGAGGCAGCTCTGGCGGATGAGGCTGTAGAGGCCCAGCTCCACGTCAAGGTCTGTGCTGGGGTCCGATCCTAGGAGGAGATTCCAGTCGCCATTGGGCTTCGTGAACTGTGCGATTAGCTCCCTCTCGGCTATGTAGACGGGCGTGTTGGGGGGCAGGGGGTACCTGAGGGGCCTCAGGCTGCCGCCGTCGTCCATCCAGCCCCACTGGTACGCTTGGGCGTGGAGGGTGCTGTCCTCGAAGTCTGTGATGACGCGGCCGTCCCTCAGCAGGGCTTCCTCGTACTCCCTGACACGTTTGTGTGGGTAGACGCGGGTCACCTGGTAGACCACGGGGCAGCCGTTCTTGGGGTGCTCGATGTAGACGAGTTCCCCCTTGGCGAGCTCGTAGCCGCGGAGCAGAAGTATTGTTATCTCGTTTATGCCGTACTCCCCGGTGGAGCTGTAGGTGTGGCCGACCCTCAGGCTCCCATCCATTCTCCTTCACCCCAGTACGGCGCGAGCTGCGAGACCTCCCCGACCTCCCTCATGACTCTGGTGACTATCTCGCTGTAGACGTCGCTGATGAACCTCCTCGTCACCTTGACCGCCTCGTCCGCCTTCACAATGGCGAGGGGGACGCCGTTGTACAGGCTAGTGGCGTAGCAGTAGTCGGCCACGTCGTCGATCTCGCTGAGGCAGAAAGCCGGGAGGTCTATACGGATCGGCGGGATGCTCCACTCTCCCGTCAGGCGGGCGTAGAACGAGTAGATGGGCTCCTCCACCGCGTCCATGACCCCCGACCCCCCGGAGGCCATCCTCATCGCCGTCCTCGCCGAGAATATGTCCGTCCTCTGACCGGGCTCGAGGGCCTGCAGCAGGAGGAAGCTGTCGGGGAGGTCCGTCTCGTCTTGGAGCCCAAGGTAGTGGATCAGGTACCTGGCGCTTGGGCGCTTCACGACGCCCGCGGCCACGACCCCCAGCCGCCTACATTTCTTTAGGAGCCCGCTCACCGCGTCGATGAGCCGCCTCCTGTCCTCCTCGCGGCCGGCGTTCCTCCACACGTTATTGAAGACAAGCGGCCCGTCGATGAGCAGCAGCTCGGTCCCCCCATGTTCCTCCAGAAACCTGGTGGCGGTCTCGTATAGCTTGGCCTCGCGGCGCAGGTTCACCGTGCTTGGGAACCTGTCCCTAGATAGACTGTATGGCTGGGAGAGGGACTCGGGCTGTAAGAAGAACCTGCGTCCATCGTGGAGCGAGTAGGCCATGGCCCCTAAGACGGCGTACTGCCGTGAGGCGAGGGGGATTATCTGGCTTCCCGCGTCCACACCCGTCACTCTCCGGTATGCCTCATTCTTCCTGAGGGAGTAGAACGTGTTCTCGGCGCGTATCTTGGCCGCCAGCTCCTTGACGTGGGGGCCTTCTTCTAGGATGTCACTGGTTATCTCCGTGAGCAGCAGGTTCCTCAGTGAGAGGCTCAGGTTTTGTGTCGGCGCCCGCGTCTCCATGACGGTATTTAGCTGGTTTTTTCCCTTGTACGCGAGCACCTTCACAACACGTTCCTTGAAAACCGTCTGCGTACAACACTTTTTTTCCTCGATATATTAAGCTTGTGATCGCCGTGAGCGTAATTTCCGAAAAACACCGTTTTATTTATATATGGAGAAATTTATACGCTCGCGTATCGATTAAAATAAATATGAATCCGACCAAACCCCAAAAGTAAAGTTAATAAGAACACCGAACAAACATATCAACCAGTAAAATGTCTTCGAAACAAAGCCTGAAAGACACGATTTTCAAGGAGTTCCTTAGGAACCCGACGCTTGGGCCGAGCGAAATGGCTGAGAAGCTGGACGCCAACTATAACTCAGTTAAGGCTGCTTTCGCCAAGCTCGCTGAGGAGGGATTCCTCGATCGCCCGAGCCGTGGAACCTACGCGCCGAGCATATCTGGAATTCTCCTCGATCTCATCGAAAGAGTGGAGGCCCTCGAGGAGGCGGCCAACAGGTGACCGATCTACTTGACCAGGTTCTGAAAGACGTCTCCCCCAAAACGGTGCAGTTCAAGGTCCTGACTTACCTAGCTTTTAGGGGGCCATCCAGCCCTGTGGACATCTCAGAGGAGACAGAGATATCCCCCGGAAGCGTCAGGCCTGCACTGAGGACGCTTCTAGACAAGGGGTACATCAAGCAGCTCGGTGACGGGAGCTACAGATCATTGGTTCCTTTCACGGATATCGTCTCATATTTATACTCAGTCAGCAAGTAGAGTCCGGGAGGTCCGGCGAGTGGGTTCCGAGGAGCTTGAGGGACTTAGGAGGGCGGACAGCCAAAGAGAGGTCTTTCTCTGTCTCGTCGAGAACAGTGAACCCATGTCCTCGCGGGAGATAGCTGGGAAGCTGGGGCTCACCGTCAACGCCGTGAACATAGCGCTCTTCAATCTCAACAACAAGGAGCTCGTCGAGAGGGTGAGCCGGGGAGTGTACAGGTATAAGCTGGGGCCCATACTCAAGGAGCTCTTGGTACAATTCTTCGAGGTGTAGAGATGGAGACGGCGCTTAAGGAGCTCGACCCCGAGACCTCGGCCTTCAAGATACTGGTCCACCTCACCTTCAAGGACAGGCCCATGAAGCCCATCGACATAGCGAGGGCGCTGGGGGCGAACAGCAGCAGCGTCAGGGCGAGGCTCGCGGAGCTCAAACAGAAGGAGCTGGTGGAGAACACGGGCGAAGGCTACGTGGCCCTCACCACACCCTACGACGTTCTGATGAAGCTGTTCAAGGCTTGAATACTGGTTTCAAGGGAATAAACGGTTTTTCGGTCCACTTTCACCGGTCTCTCCGGTTTTTTCGTGTGGTGAAGACATAAAAGTGGTTAATCTAGGTTTCAACCAATTCCCTTAAAGTGTGGCAAGGGAAAAATAGGTGTGAAAGAGATGTCCGAGGAACAGCTGGGGCAGTTAAAGGAGCTCACCGACAGCCTGTTAAACCTGCAGCGGGCCCCGAGCCAGTTGATGATTTTCTATCACCTTCTTGAGACCGGTAAGACGATGACCGTCAAGGAGCTCTCCGGTGAGCTGGATCTGACCTCCAAGGCTACGGAGAGGGCGGTGGCGAAGCTGCTGGAAAAAGGGCTGATACAGCGTAACAAGTTCAGGGAGCGCACCTACATGTGTGACAGCAGGAAGATTCTGCTCTCCCTGCTCACGGTGACTGTAGAGCTTTACCGGGACTACGAGAAGAGAACCAAGTAGCTATTCAAGGCTGCTGAGCCGCGCCAATACGTCATCCTCGATCCACTTCACGCCTTTAGATGTGAGCTTGTACATGCTTCCCTTTTTTTCGGGCTTGAAGACGTGGCCACGGTTCCTCATCTCGTGGAGCCTCGCGGCGACAGTCACCTTCTTACCGCTGGACACGAGCCGCTCCCTTATCTGTTTACTTGCGGCCTCAAAGTTCTTCATCGCGTAGAGGATGAGTCCGATGGCCTCGTAGTGGGACATCTCCTCGCGGGAGACGATGGTGGGGCCTTCACGGTCGACCCTTATGATGCCCTTCAGGCTGTCCTCGGCCTCATAGGCGGTGGCCTCGGAGGCTTTCTCGTTGATCTGCGAGATGAGTTCATGTGTGAGCCACCCGAGGCCCTCCAGCACCTCCTCCGGGGACTCGCCGCTCACCTCCATGGCCCCGTAGCCGGTCTTGATGGTCACCCTGAGCCGCGGCGTCACTCTCCCTCCTGCTTGTTAAGTACGTATTGGTAGCCCCGCTTCTTGTCCTTCCACCTGCGGAGGGTTCCCTTCTTCACCATCCACACGAGGACGCCGCTGAGGGTGGTCTTGGGGAAGAATATGGCGTTGGCCTCCATCGCCTCCCTGAGCTCGCCGATGGCCCTCGGGGTCTCGCCCCACTCGGTCGCGAGCAGGCTCTCCACGGCCTCGCTGCACTGGCTCGTCCGGTTTATTGTGGGAAACTTCTTTGCCTGACTCTCCTCTTTACCCTTTTTCTGGGGGCGCTTCGCCGTGGCCAGATCGGCGTTGAAGGCCTTGGAGACCTTGTCGATGATGAGATCTAGATCCTCTAGGGTCTCGAGGACCTCCTCCCTCTCCCCGCCTAGCTCCACCTCCATGTCGCCGATGCGTACCTTTAGACGGAAGGCGGGCTCAGGCATAAAATCACGTGTATTCTGACATCGTAATAACCTCTAAGACCGT
>DAOVEE010000222.1 GCA_030669135.1 Candidatus Bathyarchaeota archaeon
ACCTGTGTGTTCAGCTACCGTATCCCGGAGGAGTACGCCCGCTGGGGGACCAAGGAGTACGCCGACGTCAATGTCGAGCTATACGCAGTCGAAGGCAAGCTGAAGGGGCGTCTGGGCGTCGGGGATTCGAAGACGCTCGTAGAGCTGGAGAGGGCAGCCTGACGCCGGGTTTTCCGGATAACGGATCGGTGTGCCCTTGTTAGCGGCTCCGCCCGGTGTGCGCGACGCTGTGAGGTGTCTGCCATGCGTTGTGCGGCGTGGGCCCCCCTCCCCCCTCTGGGGGGCATTGCGTGGGTGGGCGTTTTTTTGTCTTGTTTTTTGTTTTGGCGCGTTTTTTGGGCTGGTTTAGGTTGGGTTCTGGCTCTGTTCTGAAGCTGTTCTGCACCGGTTCTGGTCGGCGTTCGTCACGGGTTTGCTGGGGTGGCTGCGGGGTCTATTGACGTAGACCGCGGGGGCTCGGAAACGGTCGTCGTGGGTGCCCTCGGGGTGGCTGAACGATGTTTTCCTCTACTCGCTTACCTCGAACCGCTCCACGTCAAGTTCATCTACCCCCTTGAGGGACAGCCCCACTTGCCGGGTGAAGCTCGCCAACGCGCTGGTGACGCCCTCCACACTGCTCTGGCTGAGGGCCCGCTGCCCCAGGTAGCCGTCGAGGAGCTTCCGGTTGACCACGCCGCCGAGACGTCCACTTTCTTCCCTGTAAAGTTGATCTTCTCCAGGAACCGCGTTTTCGCCTCCATTGTCTCCTTCCTAGAGGCTGTCGGCCAGCTGGGCGCTCGTCTTGGCCCTGGACTCCAGCAGGTCCCTCTTCATCACCTTCTCGTAGTACGTCGTGATGCCCAGGGAGACGGCCTCACGCACGCTCTTGATAAGGCCCCTGCTCTCGAGCTCCCTGAACATCCTGGCCACATCACCGTATAAGACGCAGCGGACGTTAACTCTATCAGTACCTGACTTGGACAACTCTTCCTCATAAATACAGCCGAATGCAGACCAAAGACGGGAGAAAATCCCGTCTCCCCAGTCCAACACTTTATAAATGTATCAAGTGACCCTAAGGCTCGACGACCCAATAAAGGTACTTTTCATCCAACAGCACGTGATGACGATCTGAGCCTCCGGAGCGCAACGTCAACGGTCTTACGGCTTAACACCAAGGCGCGGCGGATCGTTGTGAAGCTCTGTGGCTCAAGTACTTTGATAACAGCTAAGTAATTTTACTTGGTTTTACTCTCGAATCGATTAATCTGGGAAGTCCATCTCGGAGAGCAGCGTGTAGTCGTAGCTGAGGTACGGGCTGGTGCACTTGGCCTTCTCTAGGGCTCCGGGGCTGTAGCTTCTCTCATACTTGACGAAGACGCTTCCCGTGCTAGCCTTGTCGCCAGTCCTCTCCTCGACGAGGACCCTGTCGTATCTCTCCCTTATCCCGGTCTCCTGCATCTTGGTGAGGGCTGGGCCGTCCATCCACCTCACGACTATGACGCCGCTGAGGACGCCCCGCCTTTTCTCCACCTCGAAAGGTGTGCCCGGGAAGAGCTCGTCGAGCTCCGAGCGGATGCTCTCCGCTTTATCACCTATGTCTAGTACCCTCTGCATTTCTTAACCAGCCTATGAGGGTGCCCGCCCACTCCTTTTGATGGCCTTCCGGGTTTCCTCTGGGAAGTCTCTCAGGAGGTTGCCTATCACCTGCCGTGCTACGTGCTCCTTGAAGCCTGCCTCGTCGTACCTCATCGAGTAGATCCTGCGGTACCCTCCCTTCCCCGTGGTCTCCGTATAGTTTAGTACGCCTTCGTCGACCATGGCGTTCAGGAAGTTGATTATGGACGCCCTGCTGATGGCCCGCTCTCCCGTGAGGTCCTCGTTTACCTGCATCCAGACGTCGCGGCTGCTCGCGCCTTCGCCGCCGAGCCTCCATAGGTATAGTAGCGCCGCCTCATGGTAGTCCTTGAGGATCATCCTGAGGCCTTCTTCGGCTGTGTCGATATTCAGCGGCATGCTTCCCTCATTTTTTGGTGCCTCATATAGTTGTGTGTATTGTGGGTTGAAACTAACATATAATACATTCTATCATTCTGTAATCATTGAATATAGAAGCATAATCTTATTCGCGATTTAGAGAACCCAAAACCATCATGGAGCCCAGCGAAGCCTTAAAGACAATCGACAACACTAAGGGAACCCTCACCTACATCCTCATACTCGCCGAACCGGAGACGCAGAAGAGGGAGAGACTGGACCTCATAGAGACGATGAGAGACAACGGCATCAACCGAGACAAGTTCTACAGGATAACAAAGGCAATGGCAGATGTAGGCCTCATCGAGGAGGTGACGATGCAACCAAACGGGAGAGTGAAAATAGTG
The DNA here is from genome assembly GCA_030669135.1 of Candidatus Bathyarchaeota archaeon. Classification (GTDB taxonomy): domain Archaea; phylum Thermoproteota; class Bathyarchaeia; order TCS64; family TCS64; genus RBG-16-57-9. The sequence goes on from DAOVEE010000222.1 coordinate 2,364, forward strand.
AAGACAGAGCTCACACCCAAGGGGAGAAGATTGGCCGAGCTGGTCAAGAAGATAGAACAGGCATTAACCCCAGAAAAAGAACAGTTTTAAGTGAAACTCACAGAGACCTAGACGATACAATCCGTGCGGGGGTAACGCGGATGCCGTTGAACGACTGTCAGATATTCGGCCTAGTTCTTCATGACATAATAACGTCGTACCAGATCGGCGTCAGGGAGACCCTCGGCAACTCCGACGCCGTCCTCATCAACCTCGTCGAGTGCCTGTGCGAGAACGTGAAACTGAAGGACATAGACGTCGACAGGCTCGGGTTTGAGGACCTCGTGGCCATCATCGCAGGCCACCTCCGTAAGCTCGGG
>DAOVEE010000190.1 GCA_030669135.1 Candidatus Bathyarchaeota archaeon
AGGATACAGGAGACCGACACCAGCGCCCCCGTCAGGTACGGCGACTACCTCTACTACACCCGCACCGAGGAGGGGAAGCAGTACACCATCCACTGCCGCCGCAGAGGCAGCATGGACGCCGAAGAGCAAATACTCGTAGACATGAACAGGATCGTCGAAGAAGAGAAGCTCGAGTACCTATCCATGAGCGTCTACAAGGTCAGCCCAGACCATAGGCTCCTCGCCTACAGCCTCGACCGGGACGGCTACGAGAACTTCACCATCCACTTCAAGGACTTAGAGACGGGAGATCACCTCCCCGACAGGATCGTCGGCGCCGCGTACAGCGCAGAGTGGGGCAACGACTGCAGTACGCTCTACTACAGCACCCAAGACGAGACCAAGCGCAGCGACAAGCTCCACCGCCACGTGCTCGGCGCACCTCAGGCGGAGGACGAGCTGCTGTTCCACGAGGAGGACAAGCTGTTCAGCCTCGGCCTATCCAAGACCCGGGACAAGAGTATCCTGCTGATGGGGCTCACCAGCATGGAGACCACCGAGTTCCACCTGCTGGACGCCGATGACTCTTCAAGCGGCCCTAGGGTGATCCATCCCCGCGAGAAGGGCCTCAGGTACTACCCGGCTCACCGCTACGGCGTCCTCTACATAGTCACCAACCACGGCGACGCCAAGAACAACAAGGTGGTGAGGGTCTCCGCCGAGGAGCCGGGCGTCGAAGGCTGGGAGCCGTACATACCCCACAGGAAGGACGTCAAGATCGACGCCGTAGACCTGTTCAAAGACCACATGGTAGTCCATGAAAGAGAGAACGGCCTCAAGACGATGCGCGTGATCGACATGGGGACCGGGGGATCGAGGCCGGTGACGTTCCCCGAGATGGTATACACCTATGCGCAGGGCTCCAACCCTGTCTTCGACTCGGGGACGCTGCGGTTCCACTACATGTCCCTCACCACCTCAAGCAGCGCCATGGATCTGGACATGGAGACCTTGGAGTGGACCCTCGTGAAGAGGCAGCCAGTTCTGGGGGGATACGACCCCGAGGACTACCAGACGGAGCGGCTGTTCGCGTCGGCCGACGACGGAACCAAGGTACCCGTCTCCCTCGTCTACCGGAGAGGCTTCAAGAAAGATGGAGGCGGCCCCCTGCTCCTCTACGGCTACGGCAGCTACGGGGCGAGCATGGACCCGGCCTTCAACTCCGGCAGGCTGAGCCTTCTGGACAGGGGCGTCGCGTTCGCCATCGCCCACGTCCGCGGCGGCGGAGAGATGGGGCGCCAGTGGTACGAGGACGGCAAGTTCCTGAGGAAGAGAAACACGTTCACCGACTATATAGCCTGCGCCAAGCACCTCATCGCGGAAGGGTATACGGGCAGTGACAGGCTCGTCGCCATGGGCCGGAGCGCCGGGGGGCTACTCATGGGCGCGGTCACCAACATGGCTCCCGAGCTGTTCAAGGGGATCGTAGCGGGGGTCCCCTTCGTGGACGTGGTGACCACCATGCTGGACGATTCGATACCGTTGACGGTAGGTGAGTACGAGGAGTGGGGCGACCCCAAGGACCCCGAGTACTACCGCTACATGCTCAGCTACAGCCCCTACGACAACGTCGAGGCCAGAGACTACCCTGAGATGCTGGTGACGGCGGGCCTCAACGACCCCCGGGTCCAGTACTGGGAGCCCGCCAAGTGGGTCGCCAAGCTACGAACCGTGAAGACCGACGGGAACAGGCTGATGCTGAAGACCTTCATGGGGGCCGGCCACTTCAGCAGCAGCGGCAGGTACGACTACCTCAAGGACACGGCGTTCGAGTACGCCTTCATCCTCGACACCTTTGGGAAAAGAGACTAGGGCCGCTTTATCCCCAGTATCTCCCGGGCGTCGTCCGGCGACGCTATGGGCCTCTCCAGCTCCCGGGCGATGTTGGCAGCCTTCTGCACCAAGTCGGCGTTGCTCTTAGCGAGTTCACCCCTCCGGAGGAAGACGTTGTCCTCGAAGCCCACCCGTACGTGGCCGCCCATCACCGTGGCGACGGCCGCCATGGGTATCTGGTGGCGGCCCAGAGCGCAGACGCTCCACGTCCAGCCCGGAGGGAGCAGGTCGACGCTGTACTGGAGCATCCGGGGCGAAGGCAGGAACCCTGTGAGGCCCACCATGACGAACTGGATGTGCAGCGGCTCCGGCACGATGCCCTTGTCCGCGATCTGTCTGCAGACGTTGATCATGCCTGTGTCGTAGACCTCGTGCTCGGGCTTGACGCCGTGCTCAACCATGTAGCCGCACCACCGCTCTATCATCTTCACGGTGTTGAGGAAGATGTCGCCTGTGGGGTGCTCGGCCCACCTGTTCATGGTGCCCATGTTGAGGCTCATCATCTCCTGGCCCAGACTGCACCGCTCCTCGACGAGCCTGTCCCAGACCTCCGGCGGGTTGCCGACGCGTCCGCCGCCGGTGGTTAAGTTGATGACCACGTCCACCTCCTCCCTGATTCGCTCCACGTACTCCCTGAGCACGGGGTTGGGGTCGCCGCTGTAAGCCTCCCCCGTCTCCGGGTTCTTGGCGTGGAGGTGAACCACGCTGGCTCCCGCCTCGACGCTGGCCACAACCTCTGCAACGATCTCGTCCACGGTGCTCGGCACGTAGGGCGTCGTCGCCTTGGAGACGTACTCGCCGCCCGTGACCGCCGCCGTGATTATCAGCTTATCCATGCAGTCACCCGATCCCCAGCATCTTCCGGGCCTCGTCGGGCTTAGCGACCTCGATGTTCAGCGCCTCGGCTATCGTCTTCACCCGCTCAACGAGAAGGGCGTTGCTCTCCAGCAGCACACCTCGGCTGAGAAAGATGTTGTCCTCCATCCCGACGCGCACGTGGCCGCCCATGGTCATGGCTACTGCTCCTATAGGCAACTCGTTGCGGCCCAAGGCGCAGACGCTCCACGTCCAGCCCGGCGGCAGCTCGTCGACGCAGTACTGCAGCATCTTGGGCGTCGCGCTGAACCCGGTTCTTCCGATCATGACGAACTGTATGTGTACGGGGGTCTCGAAGACGCCCTCCTCTGCCAGCATCTTGGCTGTGTTGATCATGCCCGTGTCGTAGACCTCCAGCTCCGGCTTGATCCCTTGGTTCATCATGTAGCCGGCCCACCTCTTGATGCGGGGCACGTCGTTCATGAAGACGCCGCGGTAGGGCGGCGTCCAGAGGTTGATGGTGCCCATGTTCATGGACATCATCTCCATGCCGAGG
>DAOVEE010000074.1 GCA_030669135.1 Candidatus Bathyarchaeota archaeon
TGTGCTTCTTCGAGGAACGAGCTCGGCTTATACGTGTCCACCCGACGGATCCCTATCTTCTTAAGCCTATGGAGGGACTCACTGGTGTACGGCCGGAAAATCGACTTATGGGCCAGCGGCGAGACGCAGGCACAGACCCGGACACCCAAGTCGACCATCCGCTCAAGTATGTAGTAGTTCTGCTCATTCTCCTCTGTCATCTCCCCGGGCTGAGTGAGAACGAAGTCGCTGAAGATGAAGACAAGTCTGTCGCTGCGGTCGTTTATATCCGTGATCTCCTCATAGGCCCACTGGAGGCTCTTCCCGGGCACCGTGCCTCCCCAGGTCATCTTTGATAGGCCTCCGCTGAACCGTTTCTCCATCTCCGTGGTGGTCATGGTGACCATGCCTATGAGGTCCTCCAGGGCCGGCATGATGTTGATCTCCTCGTAGAGATCCTTGACTATGTGGCTGTTGGACTCGTAGAGGCAGAGCCCGTACTTCTCTCGGCGCAGCCCCCACATCAGGGGCACCAAGCTGAGGACGCTGTAGCTTATGCTGTTGATGCCCTCCAGGTCGTAGAACATGGTGTTGCTGATGTCGAGGATGTAGATGATGGTCCGTTTCTGCCTGTCCCGCCGCCGCATCATGAAGTCGTCATACCTTATCTCATCTAAGCTGCGCCCCAGATCCAGTATGTTGTCGAGGCTCCGCTCCTCGTCGATGAGGTCAGGGTCCTCCCCCCTCTGGAACGGGGTGATGCTCCGCTGCTTAGCCCAGTCCTCTTTCCTCTCGAACTCGCGGCCAAGCTTCAGCAGCCTCTCCTTCAGGAGATCCGCCAATATCTTACGGTTCTTCTCGCTCTTGCTGTTCTTCATCACCCTTACGCCGGTCTTGACGATCTCGTCCTCGCCCGGGCCGATGCCTATGTCAGGCTTGTTCTGGAAGCTCTCGAACTGGTCGACGGTGCTGTTGTGGTCGGCGGCGAAGTCGTTCTCCTGCCCGATGCCGTGCGGCGTCACGTAGATCTCTTCCTGCACGTTCTTGGTCAGGAGGCTCAGGAAGTCTTCGCCGGTGAAGTCGTACTCGGGCTCCTGTTCCTCGTGCTCAAGGTTGACGAGTATCTCGGCCGCTATCTTCTCCGCGACCCGCTGACACTCCACGTGAGACGTCACGACAGCGGCGTTCAGGAGATCGTTGAAGCTGAGATAGCCCTGCCGCAGGTACGGCGGCAGCATGAGCTTGCCCATGTTTATTCCCTGCCGTGGGCTTGGTTTAGCATCGCAATCGCGGCTTAAACGCAGCCGGGTGATGAACTCGGGGACGAAATAATGTGCATACCTGAAGGGATACCTCATGTACGCGTTGTCCGACACCTACGCGAGTCTCCTCTCGATTATCTCCTCTATGACCATGGATACCGTCTTGCCCTCGTCCCTGACACGCATCTCCTTGCTAAGCACGGCTGGGGCGAAGAACCTTATGGCGGCGTCCTCGTCGTCGAACCTGCTGAGGTAACGGTTCACCAGCCTCGTCAGGAAGATGCCTGAGCGGGGCGAAGCCGGGACCTCTAGGGATGAGGTGTGCCTGGTCTCGTCAACGACGTCGTATATCTTCTCCAGTGCGCTCATCGGGAGGCTGAAGGCGGGCGTGTTCTCGACGATGATCTCCATCTCGGTCTCCCTGGTCGGGTACCCGAGCCTGATCCAGCAGCCAACGCGGTCAACGAGGACCTTACTAAGCCTGTACGTGCCGGCGGTCTCTATGGGGTTCTGGGTGGCCACGAACGCGAAGTTGTCGTGGGCCTTCACCATGCCTAGGGGGAACAGGTGGTAGTGCCGCTCCTCTAGGGGGCTGATGAGGCTGTTCTGGCAGAACTCGGTGGCCCTGTTGAGCTCTTGGGCGACGAAGAGGCCGCCCTCCACCATGGCCCTGATGAGGGGCCCCGGCTCGAAGCTGCTGATGTTGCGGCCGTTCCTGACGACGAGCGCCGGGTCGAAGGCGCCGATGAGCCTGCTAGGCGTAACGTTCTCGTCGAAGAAGACCTCGTGGAAGCTGCGCTCCGTGTCCTCCGCCACCTTGCGTGCTATGAGGCTCTTACCGACGCCGGGGGGCCCGACGAGGCAAGGCGTTATCCCGGTGTCCAAGCTGTCATGCAACAGATCGTAGGCTTTCTGGTATTGTCCCTTGAGCACCACATTGTGCTCGATCTTGATGTTCTCGACGATGCTCTTCTCAAGCATCTTACGGAAGCCCTGTTCTCGTTCAGCCATCATGGGTGGTCCAACACTTTAGTATATCGTCTAATAAAAAGGTTAAACAACTAACCTAAAGGTATCGCAATTTAAAGGGATAAAACCAAGTAAATAGAATATTTATGGTTACGCGCGACATTTTAGAACACTTTAAATGCTACTGTTTATCGTTTCATGTGAAATCGTTATTCTTTTAAACCTATATGGGGTAGAGTAACGATTCGATAGAGGTACTACATTGATAGAAATAAGGTTACACGGCAGGGGCGGCCAAGGAGCGGTAACCGCTTCGAGGATAATCGCCACTGCGGCCTACGAGGAAGGCAAGTACTCCCAGGCCATCCCCATGTACGGCACAGAGAGACGTGGGGCGCCGCTTACTGCCTTTGTAAGGATCGATGACGTTCGCGTCCGGGAGAGGGAGCTAGTCCACAACCCCGAGATCAGCATAGTCCTCGACCCCCTCATCGCTAAGCAGCAGGCGGTCGTCGATAGCCTCAAGCCAGGCGGCCTCGTTCTGCTGAACACCGCCTACCCGCCTGAGGAGGTCAAGATCGGCGGAGACTTCAAGGTCGCCACGGTAGACGCCACGACAATCGCCCTTGAGACGCTCGGCAGGCCCATCACCAACACGGCCATCTTAGGCGCGTTCGCCAAGATCACGGGTCTACTGAAGGTAGAGTCCCTTGAGAAGGCCATTAAAAAATTCTTCCCCGGTCGGCTCGGTGACATGAACATCGCCGCGGTCAAGCGGAGCTACGACGAGGTTAAGGGACCCATCCAGGCGGTGGTCAAGGATGCGCCCCCGGAGAAGGTGGACATCCACGTAGGCGGCTACGGGGTCCTTAAGGACGTCTCGAGCTGGCGTGTGTACACTCCTGAAATCGACGTAGAAAAGTGCATTGGTTGCAAGAATTGCTGGATCTTCTGCCCCGAGACCGCCATACAGTGGGACGAGGAGAAGAACAAGCCTTGGATAAGGTACGATGCATGCAAGGGATGCGGCGTCTGCGCCAACGAGTGCCCAGTAAACGCCATCGAGATGGTGAGAGTGGAGGTATAGAAAGATGTCATACGAAGTAATGGTAGGAAACAAGGCCGCCGCCACGGCTGTGAAGCTTGCTAAGGTTCAGGTGGCCAGCGCTTTCCCGATCACACCCCAGACGACGATCACCCAGTACCTGAGCGAGATGTATGCCGCAGGCGAGTGGGACTTCGACTTCGTCAACGTCGAGGGAGAGCTCACGAGCCAGGTAGTCGTGCAGGCCGCGTCAAAGGTCGGCGCCAGAACGTTCACGTGCACCAGCGGACCCGGGCTGCTCTACATGCATCACCCGATGCAGGTCACAGGAAGCAGCAGGCTCCCGGTAGTCATGGCCGTAGTCCACAGGGGCTACAAGGGAATGCAGCCTGACCACAGCGACCTTATGAGCCAGCAGTGGACCGGCTGGGGCCACCAGTACGTCGAGCACGCCCAGGAGATCCTAGACAGCCTGCTAATGGCCTACAAGGTCGCCGAGGATGCGAGGGTAAGGATACCTATTGCCGTCGGCTACGACGGATACGTTCTCAGCTACACAGCCGAGCCCGTCGAGATCCCTGATCAGGGAGGCGTCGACAAGTGGCTGCCGCCGTACAAGCCTATGCCGAGCGTTCTTCCTGACGAGGTAGACCCCACCACATTCAGTAGAGGTTGGGGCGGCGGAGACCCGCAGATGCCATGGAAGATCCATCACGAGGCGGTCCTGAAGATAGAGGATGTCCTCAAGGAGACCATGGACAGCTTCGAGAAGACATTCGGCCGAAGATACGGCAACGGCATGATCGAACCATACAAGATGGAGGACGCCGAGTGCGCCATCATCGCGATGGGCACCATCGCGGGCACATGCAAGGCAGCCGTCGACAAGATGCAGAAGGAGGGCAAGAAGGTTGGCCTCATAAAGCTGAGGAGCTACATACCCTTCCCGGTGAAGGACTTCCAGGAGTGGGCAAAGAAGCTTGATGGCTTCGCTGTGGTCGACAGGAGCATCTGCCCAGGCAAGGGCGGCCCAGTCTTTGGCAAGCTGAGAGGCTCGCTATACGATCTAGAGGAAAAACCCGTGACTCTACAGTTCCACGCCGGACTGGGCGGCAAAGAGGTCCGTGTACACGACTTCGAAATGATCGGAGACAAGATCCTCAAGGCCGCCAAGGGAGGCACCGTGGAGCAGGTGACATGGATTTAAGAGGTACGATGGAGGAGAAATGAAGAATGAGTGAAAGAATCACGAGGGCCCAGATACCGATTAGCGAGCTGACCATCACCCCGGGCAGCGCATGTCAGGGATGTGGAGCGGCTCTGGCCGCCAGGCTATCCTTCAAGGCGCTCGGCCCCAACGTCATAAGGCACGGAATACCGTGCTGCCCAGACTCAGTAACACAGACCCCGAGAGTCGGCACCGTGTTCGAGGGCGGCGGAGCCCAGCTCACAGGCACAGCGCGTGCACTCAAGGCCATCGGCCGCGAAGACGTCCTGGCCGTCGGGTTCTACGGCGACGGCGGCACCTACGACATCGGCTTCCAGGGGCTCAGCGCCGCTGCGGAGCGAAACGAGAACATCATCGTCATCACCAAGGATAACGAGGCCTACATGAACACCGGCAACCAGCGCAGCGGAGCCACCCCCAAGTACGCAAGGACCAGCACCAACCCAATAGGCCCCCGGAGCAGGGGAAAGCCGAGGCCCAAGAAGAACATCCCGTTCATCTTCGCGGCCCATTACGTGCCTTACGTCGGCACCGCCAGCGTAGGCTTCCCGGAGGACCTCATAGCAAAGGTCACTTACATGAAGACCATCAAGGGCTTCAGGATGCTCATCGTCCAGAGCCCTTGCCCGGTAGGCTGGAGGTTCGACCCCGCGAAGACCATCGAGATAGCCCGCTCCAGCGTCCAGAGCGGCATCTGGCCTCTGTACGAGATCCTGGACGGCAAAACGTTCAAGCTGAACTATAAGCCCAAAGAGCTGAAGCCCGTGACGGAGTACCTCAGCCCACAGGCGAGGTTCCGCCACATGACAGAGGACGAGATCGCCGACATCCAGGAGACCGCCACCGCCAACTGGGAGAACCTCCTAAAGGCGGACGAGATGGGCAGACTGACTCTCTAAGTCCACCCCTTTTTCTTTCCATATTTTATAATCAAGTTTATACAGCAGCCTCCTTATTCGATGGGGTAATGGCGTCGCCCGTCCTCTTAGCGACGGGGTTGGAGGACACGTGATTGACCGGAGTCGGGGTGCTCAGGCACAGGAGAATAATCGTCGGAGGGGTCCTGGCCCTAGCCACCCTGAACCTCATGAACAGCGCGTACAGCAACGTCCTTGAGACCATAAAGGCCGAGATGGGGCTCAGCTACACCCAGTCCGGTGCGCTGATGTCAGCCTACTTCGTGGGGTACATGCTGGGCCAGATACCTTGGGGCATGCTCGCCGACAGCAGGGGAAGCAGGCCCACGATAACCCTCAGCGTCATCGGGGTCTCTGCGTCCACCATGCTGTTCGGGCTGAGCCACACCGTGGTGTTCGCCATGGCGTCAAGGTTCCTCGCCGGCCTCTTGGGCGCAGGGATATTCGTGCCCAGCGTCCGGCTCGTCTCGGCGTGGTTCAACTCCGAGGAACGAGGAACGGCTCTGGGGGTGCTGAACATAGGGGGCAGCGTGGGACTCGTCGCCGCGGCGTGGGCGGTACCGCTGATAAGCCTGGACGCCGGTTGGAGGCTAACCATCAGATCCGCCGGAGCCATAGGCGTCGCGGCGGGAGCGGCTGTATGGCTCCTACTAAGGGACAGGGACGACCCCAATAACAGAGGGTTAAACCTGTCAAGCCTACCCTTCAGGGACAGGGACTTCTGGCTCCTGGCCTTCACCCAGTTCATCAGGCTCGGCAGCTACTACACCCTCATCGCGTGGCTGCCCCTGGTCCTCAAAGAGGAGTACGGCCTAAGCATCGTGGCTACTAGTGGCGCCCTCTCCTTGTTTAACCTGGCCGGCATGCTGGCGAACCCGCTGGGCGGCGTGGTCTCCGACAGGGTCGGTAAGAGGAGCGTCCTCATGGCCAGCTTCGCCTTACTGGGCTTGGACGTGCTGTTTTTCGCGGGGCGGCTGACCGGGTTATGGGTGTACCTCGCGGTCCTCATGCTGGGCTGGTTCATCAACTTCGTCAGAAGCCCCTCATTCACCATAATATCCGACGTATTCGGCACCGAGGCGGCTGGCAGCATCTCGGGGGTGCACAACACCTTCGCGTCCCTCGGCGCGCTGGTCCTACCCTACACCCTGGGCTTCATAAAGGACTACACCCTGAGTTATCGCCTCGGATGGCTCTCCGTCTCCGTGTTCATGTTCATCGGCGTCGGCCTCTTCAGCCAAGTGAGGGCGCCAGAGCGGGTGAATTCTGGTAATTCTTAATAAACCCGTGTTCTGATCCAATCTCATTAGGGTGTAAGCACGTGCCATACTGTCCAAACTGCGGCGAAGAGATCAGCGAGGATGACGAGTACTGCTCCACGTGTAGGTACCCCCTGAAAGGGAGGCCGGTTAGACCCGTCCGTCGGCGCGACGAGAAGGACGAGAAGCGCGAGGAGGAAGACGAGAAAGCCGCCATCATGGGCGGGATGGTGGTGATCTGGCTCGGGCTGAGCTTTCTCCTCCAGAACGCGGGCGTACTCGGGTGGGCCGACTTCGGAGGCATCTTCTTGCTCGGGCTGGGACTCATCATAGTATTCAGGGGCCTTTGGGCTTACAGCCAGTCGGGGGTCTTCGAACAAGGCTTCGGTTACATAGTGGGCGGCGGCTTCGTCGCCCTCATAGGCGCCGGTATAGCCTTCGACTTGGATGAATGGTGGCCTGTCCTCCTCATCGCCTTGGGACTCATCGTCGTCGTGAGAGCCCTGATGACGAGATCCGAGAACCCGTTACCCTAGAGCCCAGCCGAAGGCGGCCCTGTAGAGAATGTGCTCCAGCACCGATAGCGGCCGGTCCCTGCCGAACACCCTGAAATAGTTTTTACCCATCGCCTCGACGAGGTCACCTATCTCGTACCTCGAGAACAATGGGGTCGAGACTATTAGGCGGCCCCACTCGCCGCGCCTAAGATCGTGGAGCATCTTAACGCCACGCCGGGTTTTCACCTCGAAGTGGTAGAGATCGTAGTTGGGCACCCAGTAGGGGAGGGCGTCCATCTGCTGACCGAAAGCACCCTCTGTGGCGGTGTACATCTCCACGACGGGGCAGTCGCCGTACAGCCTCCTCAGCCAGGGAGCGTATCTGGTCTGGATCTTTGTGACGCTGGTGCTGAAGATCACTCTCAGGCCCCAGAGGTCCCGGGGGAGGACGCGGTGCCGCTTCTCAAGGTAGCGCGCGAACCCAGTCTGGACGGGGGCGACGCCCATTACAGTCACGATGTCCACGTCCTTGGCTTCCCTGTAGATGTACTCGTACCTTCTCTCCCAGCCCTCCTCGGAGAGGTCAGAGTCTAGGGCGTCGATCTCCTCCTGACGTGGGACAAGCCGCAGCCCCGCCATCATGGGGTTCAGCTTGGCGTAGGTGCCTGAACTGAACCCATAGACCATCTCCTTGCCACCCACATTCATAGCCCTCACGTTGCTGGGGAACTGGAGGTTCAGCACGCCGCCGGTGAGGGTCTCCAGCCCTTCCTCACCCATTGCGTGGCTCAGCACCGCCCTTGAGCCGCCCCGCACAAGGTGGTCTAGGTGCCGGGGCGTCACCGGGATTATCTTGCTGTTCCCCGTGGTTCCCCTCGTCATGACCCAGGTGATGGGCTTCTCAGCCAGCAGCGCGGCGTGGTCTCCGCCCCTCACACGTTCAATCCACGGCTCCAAGTCGCTGTACTTGGCTACGGGAAACACATCATCCCTCTGGCCGTACTCGGTCTTCGCGTAGTCGTCCAGCAGCGACTCGTACAGCGTCTCCTGGGCGCTGGCGGGGTCCTCTAGGCTCCTCCTCCAGTCGTCCAGGTTCCTCTTGACACGCTGGAGGGTCTGCTCAAGCATCGTTAACCCATACATCCGCGGCTCTTATCCGGTTTATGATTCACCTTAATTATCTCCAATGTCTCTACAAGATACATGAAACGACAGTTCGTCCTCACGGTAGCCGAGTCCAAGAGGCTGATAGCCAAGGCGGTGGCCGCCCTCCCCGATGTCCAGAGCGCCATGAAGGAGGGCACCGTCGTGGTCGCCACAGGCACCACCAACGCATACGTCCTGGAGGAGCTATGGGGCAGGAAGATCGATAAACGCTGCTACAGGAGCGGCATAACGACACCGGACGAGCCTGAGAGGAG
>DAOVEE010000213.1 GCA_030669135.1 Candidatus Bathyarchaeota archaeon
GCCGAGCCTGGGGCGTGAACTGGGTGTGGGCGTTGGAGCTCACCATCTACCACGCCCTCTTCAGCGTGGTGACCCCGGTCCTCCTCGTGGAGCTTGCCTACCCATCCCGTAAACCGGAGCCGTGGCTCACAGACAGGCAGCTCAAGATCGTCGCCGCCGCTCTGCTTCTGGACGTCGGAGCCGGGTTCATACTCTTCGGCATGATGCTTGGTTACTGGCCGCCTGCGGCGCAGTACCTCCTAGGGGTAGCCGTCACACTCGGGTTCATATACGCGGCCAGGCGTCTGCCAAGCGACTGGGCCAGGAGGGGAGCCAGACCCATGCGCCGCCCCGCCTTCTACACGGCGGTGAGCCTCGTCGCGACCCTCGCATCCGGGCTGGTGTTCGGGTGGCTGCCGTCCATTTCCGACGGCTTCCTCCACCCACTCCTAGTATGCGTCGTGGGTATCACCGTGGTCTACGGCGTCATCAGGTATCTCGCGGGCTTCGAGTGGCGGAAGGCGAGACGAAGCCAGCTCATGGGACTCGTCTCGGGCCCCGTGCTTTTCTTCATACTCGTGTCACCCATCCAGGAGCTCGACGCGTCAAGACCCGACGAAACATCCGGCATGATGATCGTCGGAGCAACGTTCCTGCTTCTTCTCACGTTGCTCTGGTTAAAGATCAGAAGAAACGACACACCCATATCGGGAGCATAGACATCCTCTGATTGAATCCAGTATAAGCACACTGTAGGTAAATATTATATACATTGTATATACAGTAAAATCGGGCTCCGTTGAAGTCCATAAGCTAGATGCGGAGCCTTCTAAGGAAGGAAGAAACATGGCAAAGTTCGCGTACTATATAGTGTATGGCAGCATGGCCCCCAAAGAAGGCGAGACGATAGAAGAAGGCTTCAAGAAAATCGAGAAAGTGCTGAAAAAATATTGGTTGGAGCTAACGTTCTGGGGCCACCCATGGGGAACCACGGAGAACACGGTCTATGTCATCAAGGGAGACATCGACAAGTACGAGGCACTGGTGCTGAAGGAGGACTACTCCGAGGCAACGTCCATAGTCACCGACCAGAAGACCCACCTGGTATACGTCAGGTGAGAACCTCACCCTCATCGACGACGTAAAAACCAGTCTGGTCACCCCATACACCCTACCACCCTTTTTCTATCCAAGGCGACAGCTTCACCGCACCGATCATGGATTGCTACATACTAGCGTGGTCCATGGACGGCCTTTCAACATTAACCCAGGGGTAAGCTCCCAGCGGTAAAACCCTTATCCAGACGCACCCGGAAGACACTAAGTGAGTGACTTGACCCTAGACCAATACGAGTACGGGGTCTGCGGCGTCTACTGCGGCCAGTGCCCCAACGGGAACGGGAGGGTACGGTACGCCGCCGGCGAGCTCAAACGCCTAGTCGACACCACCCGCTACGGCTGGGTCGAGGAAGTAGTCAAGAGCTTCAGTTTCAACGAGTTCAGGAAGGGCCTCGAATGGTTCAGCCAGGCACAGTGCCGGGGCTGCCGCAGCGGAGACGGCAAACCCTGCCAGAACAGAGAGTGCGCCGAAGAGAAGGGGCTCCAGAGCTGCCTAGAGTGCAGCGACTACCTCACCTGCAGCCACACAGAGTACGTGAGGGACACCTACCCGTTCGTCAAAGACAGTCACCAGCGCGTCAAGCAGGTAGGACTAGAGAAGCACCTCGAAGAGGAGGAGCAGCGGGCTAGAGCCGGCGTAGACCTCATGGGACACCTCGAAAGAAGATACTGCAAGACGGTGGAGCTAGAGGACGAGTGATGCCGAGCCTCGAAGAGAAGATTGGCCAGATGCTCGCCGTCGGCTTCCACGGACTGGAGCCCCCGCCACATATAATTCGTTGGCTTGCCGAGGGACGTATAGGCGGCGTCATACTCTTCGCCCGCAACATAGACACCCCTGAGCAGGTCGCCGAGCTAACCAAGGCACTCCACGAGGCAGCCAGGCGCCCTATCCTCGTCGCCATCGACCAGGAGGGCGGGGTAGTCGCACGGCTCCGCGGCGGCTTCACCGAGAGCCCCGGCGCCATGGCCCTCGGCGCCGCCGACGACCCCGGGCTCACCGAGGTGGTCTCCGCGGTCCTCGCCGCCGAGATGCGGGCTCTAGGTATCAACTGGAACCTAGCCCCGGCCATCGACCTCACCCACAACATCCATAACCCCAGCGTCGGCGTCCGCAGCCTAGGCTCGGACCCGGAGCACGTAAAACGGCACGCGTTGGCGCAGGTACGAGGCTTCCAAGGCGCCGGCGTCGCCGCCACCGCCAAACACTTCCCCGGTAAGGCCAACACGCCTGTGGACCCCCACGTGGGGCTCCCAGTCATCGAGGGCCCTCTCGACGACATGTGGGACACCGACCTCGCCCCCTTCCGCGCCGTAATCGACGCCGGCGTCGCGGCTGTGATGATCACCCACGTCCAGTTCAAGGCCTTGGAGCCCGAGTACCCCAGCACCCTCAGCCCCAGGATAATCAGGGGCCTCCTCCGCCGCGACATCGGCTACAAGGGACTCGTCACCACAGACTGCATGGAGATGAAGGCCGTGACAGACGCCTACGGCCCCGGCGAGTCCGCCGTCCTCGCAGCCAAGGCCGGCGCCAACGTAGTCCTCTTCAGCCACACCCGGGAACACCAGGAGGCAGCCTACGACGCCCTGCTGGACGCCGCCCGCAGCGGACGCCTACCCATGGAGCAGGTGGACTGCTCTGTTGACCTCGTCACGGAGATGAAGAGACGGTTCGCCGCCGACAGGCGGCCGCCCCTCACCGTCATCCGGCAGCCCAAGCACCTAGAAACCATGGA
>DAOVEE010000221.1 GCA_030669135.1 Candidatus Bathyarchaeota archaeon
CGGGAAGAATCCCGGCATAGCATGTCAAACATTTTTACGGGATCGATACACACGGATAGGCATGACCATAAAGGTCGCCGTGAGCGGGATCCCCCGCGGATACCAGTTCCCTAGGCCCGACGGGAACTGGCTTCAGGAGAAACACCGGAGAAGAGTACTGGAGACAAGCCCAGACATCGAGCTCATCGAGGTACCCGCAGACAGGGTGAAAGGCGACGAGGAAGCCGAGGTGGTGCTCGCCGAGGGAGGCAACAGGACCCATTACCCTGGTGAGCTCGACTGGGAGGACTATCAACGCTTATTCACGCCCAGTCTCAGGTGGGTGCAGCTCTGCAGCACGGGGTTCAGCGACAACATCACCCCAGAGATAATCGACGGCAGGGTAACGCTCACAAACGCGCCGGGCCTCCACACCGTCCCCATCGCGGAGAGCGTCGTAGCAGCCATGCTGGACCAAGCCAAGAACCTGAAGCAGAGACGGGTAAACCAGGAAGCCCACCTGTGGACCCAGCTGAAGAACGACGAACTCTGCGGACGCACCGTGCTACTCATCGGCCTCGGCAACATCGGCAAACGGGTGGCCCGCCTATGCAAAGCGTTCGACATGACCGTGATAGGGACCAAGAGGAGGGTCGAGCCCGTGCCCAACGTCGACAGGGTGTTCCCCGTGGACGAGCTCATGAAAAACCTGCCCGAGGCAGACTACGTCGTGGTGGCTGCGCCCCTCACCCCTGAGACCAAGCACATGCTCAGGGAGGCCGAGTTCAAGGCCATGAAGCCCTCGGCCTACTTCATCAACGTTGGCAGAGGCAGGATAGCCCACGAGCCAAGCCTACTGAGGGCGCTACGGGAGAGCTGGATAGCTGGAGCTTACCTAGATGTCTTCGAGGCGGAGCCCCTCCCCGCGGATCACCTCTTCTGGGAAATGGAGAACGTCTTCGTTGTGCCCCACGACAGCCACAGCAGCCCATACATCGGCGACAGGGTCGTGGACATCTTCTGCGACAACCTCCGCCGCTACGTGGACGGTGAACCCCTCCTCCACGTCTGCGACCCCGAGCGGGGATACTAGCATTTTTTAACCACCCATCCAAATATATTGAATCTCACAGGGGTTACAGATTTGACTGTTCACGCCATAGTACACGGTGACGACGTAGACGGCCTGACCTGCGGCGCCTTCCTGCGGCGCCTCACGGGCTGCGACGTGTACATGGCCAACTACGACAACCTGGAGCACGCCCTCGGCAGGGTGACGCCGCCGGTGAAGACGCTGTACATCTGCGACCTCAACATCAGGGAAGCCCTCGTGCCTGACCTCATGAGGATCAGGGAGTTCGCCGACGTCAACATAATAGACCACCACCAGATGAGCGACGAGCTGATGGCGAGGCTCCGTGACGCCGGCATCAGCGTGGTCCTCGACACGAGGGACTGCGCCGGCGTGCTGGTCTACGACGTGTTCAGGGAGGGGCTGGGCCAGGGGGCGGCGAGGATCGCGGCCTACGCCGCCATCTCAGACATGTTTGAGGACGGGCCCTTGGGCAGCCGTATACTCGCGAAGATAGACCTCAAGTTCGCGCAGCACGAGGCCCAGATTCTTACCCACGCCCTCAGCATGAACCAGTCAATAGACTTCAAGAGGGTGATCCTCGACGAGCTCAGCAGGTACGGCTACCCCCACAGGATACCCGGCGCCGTGGAACTGGCCGTCCAGTGCCTGGAGGAGATGACGGGGATGAAGGAGAATATCTCCGCCGAGGCCGTGTCTGTGGGCCGCTTGGCGCACATGGCGGCTGTGAACGAGTACAGCACCGGGGGCACAGCCAACCTCATCATCGACACCCTGGGCGTCGACGTGGGGGTCAGCTACAAGGAGAACGGCGAATACGTCAACGTGAGCCTCCGCGGCGAGCTGGGGCTACCCGAGCACCTAGGCGACATATCCAGGGACCTCGGCGAGAAGTACGGCGGCTTCGGCGGAGGCCACCAGAGGGCCAGCGGCGTCAAGATCCCCAAGGAGCACCTGGAGGCGTTCCTAGCGGACCTCGTCGAGATCTTCAGCTAGACCCCACACGCCGACGCCACTCCACCCTTCTCCGCAGATTCTTCACCTTCTCCTCCAGGCTCTCCAGCCTCCCGGAGTCGAAGGGCACCCAACGCGGCTCCTCGGCATCGGCGCCGTAGAGCTCCCTGGCTCTGCATATGGTGACCCTGCACTCCCTCTCAGCCCCCGACTCCTCGGAGCAGGTGAGGCAGTTCATGGCGCGGGCGAGCCGGACGAGCCTCACCCTGTTGAAGGGGTTGTCGAGACCGTAGTACTCGGCCGAGGCGTAGCGGATCTCCTTCTCCGTTCCGGTGTCGCTGTAGAGGGTGTGCCGCTCGCCGTCCAACTCCTTCACCAGCGGATTGAATATACGCTGAGTGACGCGGAGGTTGATCCTCTGCCCCGCGTAGACGACTGGCAGCCCCTTCTTAGCAGGCAACCTACTCCCTCTAGATGCGTTCTTGGGCGGCGTGGACTGCCTCCACGAGCCTCGCGTACGCGTTCTCCGGGTCGTCGCTCGCCACTACGTAGCTTCCCGCGGCCACCATGTCGGCGCCCATCTCGACGGCCATGGCGGCGGTCTCCGGGTTCATGCCGCCGTCAACCTCGATGACTAGCTCCCCATCCATGGCCCTGAGGGCCTCGACCTTCTTGAGGCACCATGGAAGGAAGCGGGAGCCGTACCTCCCCGGCTGCACAGTCATCACAAGGACCCCG
>DAOVEE010000052.1 GCA_030669135.1 Candidatus Bathyarchaeota archaeon
CTACGTAGAGACAATAGCCCGCCACACAACCGGAAGGAATGGTGCGGGGGGTGGGACTCGAACCCACGAAGGACTAGTCCATCAGGACCTGAACCTGACCCCTTTGGCCACTTGGGAACCCCCGCAAAAAGGAAATAGGGAGAACTACAGTGTTGCCAGGAAAGCTTTGTATTTTTCGGCGTCCATCAGCTTCGCCAGGTCGGCTTCCAGGCCGCTGGGCTCGATCTTGGCTATCCAGCCCTCCCCGTAGGGGTCGTCGTTTATCAGCTCGGGGCTGTCCAGCAGCTCCTCGTTGACCTCCACCACCTTGCCGCCCACCGGGGCGTACATGTCGCTCACGGCTTTCACGCTCTCGACGGCGCCCAGGGCCTCGCCCTGCGCCACCTCGGCGTCCATCTCTGGGAGCTCTACATACACTATCTCGTGGAGCTGGCTCTGGGCGTAGTCGTCTACGCCCACTGCGACGTTGCCGTCGCCCAGCTTCTTGGCCCACTCGTGTTCCTTGGTGTAGTAGAGTCCTTCCTCAATCTTGTACTCGTCGGTCACTTCTTATCCCTCTTCCAACCGTACACGGCTTCATCATAGAAAGGTCGATGCTTAACAACTTTTCCCTTCGCCAGCCGGCTCCGTATCTTAATGTAGACCTCGGTGCCCAGCTTCCTGTACTCAGGGGGCACATACGCCAAGGCGATGCCCACCCCCAGCGTGGGGCTGAGGCCGCCGCTCGTCACCTCCCCGATCACCTGCTCCTCCGCGTTGAGCACCTCGTAGCCGTGCCGCGGGATGCCCCTGTCCTCCATCATGAGGCCGACCAGCCTCCTCTTGACGCCTTCCTCCCTGACTTTCTGTATGGCGCGCCGCCCGATGAAGTATCCCGGCTTCTTGAGCTTCACAGTCCAGCGGAGCCCCGCCTCGATGGGGTTAACGCTCTCGTCCATGTCGTTTCCATAGAGCCAGAGCCCGGCCTCCAAGCGGAGGCTGTCCCTCGCTCCAAGACCGCAAGGCACCGCGCCGGCCTCCACCAGGTCGCCCCATATCTTAAGCGCCTTTTCGGGCTTGTCCAGAGGACAGTCCAGCACGAACACCTCGAAGCCGTCCTCGCCCGTGTACCCGGTCCTAGCCGCCAGGACCTTGTAGCCACTGACGGTGATCTCCGCGATGTTGAACCTGCCGACCTCGCCGAGCTTCTCCTCCGTGATCTTCTGGAGAGTCTCCACGGCCTTAGGGCCCTGGACCGCTATCATGGCCACCTCGTCGCTGACGTCTGTGAGCTTCACGTCGAAGTCCTTGCTGTTCTTCTTCAGCCACTTGTAGTCCTTGTCGCGGTTGCCCGCGTTGTAGACCACGAGGAACCTCTCTGGGGTGAACTTGTACGTTATGAGGTCGTCAACTATGCCGCCGTCTGGTTTACACATGACGGAGTAGAGGCCGCCGTAGGGCTCGAGCTTGGATACATTGTTTGTCACCACGTAGTTCAGAAACTTCTCGGTGTCCGGCCCCTCGGCCCACATTCTGCCCATGTGGCTGGTGTCGAAGACGCCGCAGCCGTCCCTCACGGCTTTATGCTCGACCTTGATGCCATCGTACCACACGGGCATCGCGTATCCGCCGAAGTCCACAATGTTGCCGTGCTCGGCGTGGTAGCTATAGATATGAGTCTTCTTAAGCTCCAACTGAATTACCGGTTCATATCACGTGGAACCAAGTTAAAACTATATTCTTCTGGATGGGCCTAGCTCTTGCAGGGCTTCACCTCTACGGACTCGCCGTCGAACCCCAGATCCTTACCGCATTTGGGGCACTTGCCTTCGAACTTCTTGATGACGTCCTGCGGCGACCTGAGTAGATCCCCCTCGTACAGGATCTCGCCGCACTCCTTACAGATAACCCTCTGTGGCACGTTTTACCCCCTACACGGGCTTTCTAGAGCGATCCTCGGTTTATAAACTTCATCTTTTACTGATGCAGAAAAAGATTATATTAGCAGCCGCCACTCTTTTCCGCTGGAGGAATAAGAGATATCTTCGAGGAAACGCTCCGTAAAGAAAAGAGGCAGGGGTCGCAGGGCCACCAGGTTCACCATCCCTTCCAGCGTGATCGCGTGGGCCACCGTGCTTTTCTGCCTCTTCGTCATAAGCGGTGGATTCTACAACATACTCGAGAACCCGCCCCCCTACATACCCTACTACGACAGGGTGCTGACCCTAGACTGGAGGCTCAGCGAGCAGACTGTCTACGAGAGCATATTCGTGTTCCTCACCAACTCCGCCATGTTCTTCGGGCTCTGGCTCTGCTACAGGAGCACCCAGATCGCGTACGACAGGGAGAAGGCCAACAGATGGCTGCTCCTCGGCATAGGGTTCGCCATGGCGGGGCTCTTCGGCAACCACCTCATCTACGAGATGAAGAAAGCCGTGCTGGGCTAAACGAAACTGTTTAGAGCCCACATACACATTTCTGATGTATGAAGCGCATAGGATTCATAGGTCTGGATCTCATGGGCACGGGCATGTCCAAGACACCGGTCAAGCGGATCCCCGCTCCCAGGGCTTCATACCCTTGCTCCATGGCCGGCAACACTCCCCACCATTTTAAGCGGTGGTGCGCCTTCGCCACACCAAGCTTCAACAGCGTGCCTACCAACCCCATTAACACCCAATAATAACCCAAAAAGCACACAAATCTATGTGGACATAAATGTGGTTACACGGGGCTACATACCTAAACTATTTTATCGTGGCGGCTTCTCATAGAATCTGAACATGCTGAAGTCTTCCAGAGGAACATGTGAAGAAGTTTGGAGCAACCCCGCATAACCCACATCGTTTTAGACGTGTTGAAAGCCCATCAGCCACCCCTCCCAGAGTTCGCCGCCTTCGTTGGTGAACTAGGTGGCATCAAGAGAGTCGACGTGTCGGTCGTCGAGATGGATGAGAAGACTGAGAGCCTCAAGGTCACCATCGACGGCGTCAACATCGACTACGAGGAGCTCAGGAGCCACATGGCGAAGCAGGGGGCGGTGATCCACAGCGTAGACCAGGTAGTCGTCGAGTAAGTGGTTTGATTTTTTGTTTTTTTGATCAAAAAATTTTTTGAAAAATGTGTCTACGTGTAGACACATTCCTGTCCTCATTGGATTGTGTTTTGTTCCCCACCAAACCACCAATGAATAACTCATTTTTTGGGGTCTAAACCCTCTCATACCAGAGTAATTCGCCAAACCATGAATTTCATTGTTACAGTAGTAATACAATTCTGACCGGATTCTGAAGTAACTATAAATAAGGTCGATACACTCAACTCATCAAACATCATGGAGAAATGAAGAAATGCGTATATTTAACTATGAATCCGGGGGAAGAAGATACGATATCCCCTCAGTCCCGAACACCGTGAAACGGTTCACAGGCGTGATAACCGTCCTTGCGGTGATCGCCGTCATCGGACTTGTCGTGGTGACATCCGTGTTTGTACGAGTCCCATCAGGGTACAGAGGCGTCCTGATGACCTTCGGTAAGGTAGAGGACAATGTGCTCCAGGAGGGCCTGAACTACAAGGTGCCGTTCAGCCAGACAGTGGTTTTGATGAACGTCCAGATACAGAAAGCAGAGTCTACCGAGGCAACCGTTACACAGGACCTTCAAGAGGTCGCTACTACGGTTGCCGTCAACTTCAGGCTGAACCCAGGCAAAGTCAACGAGATCTACAAGGACCTCAGAGAAGATTACGTCGTCAGAGTTATCAAACCTAACATCGAGGAGAGCCTGAAGGCCGTCACAGCTGATTTTAGGGCAGAGGAACTGGTAACAAAGCGTGCTGAAGTAAAAGCTACGATTGACGATATTCTCGTTGAACGTCTAAGTGTGTTTAATATCGATGTGATAAGCGTAAGCCTCACTGACTTCCAGTTCAGTGCAAGCTTCTCACAGGCCATCGAGGCAAAAGTCATCGCAGAGCAAATGGCACTGCAAGCAAAGAACACCCTTGAACAAATCAGGTATGAAGCACAGCAACAGATCATCCAAGCCGAAGCAGCTAAGAACGCCACCATCGCCCGCGCGGAAGGAGACGCTTTCGCCCAGATAATTCAGGCAAACGCGACGGCAAAATCAATCAAACTCATCACCGAGCAGATGACCGCCGAGTACAGCCAGTACCTGTGGCTACAGCAATGGGATGGACAGCTACCGGTCGTCTACTCAGGTGACGGACAGGGTTTGATACTGGACATCAGCCAACTCACAAGGGACACGGGTTAAACCCTCTCCAGCTTGAACACCACAGGCCGTAGGCCGTCGGTGCAACAGGTGATCATGGTTCCCTTTTTTTCATCTTTTAATCTTACAAACTTATAATAAACTAGAGTTATAGGAGCCTGCCCGTGCTCAGCATCGTCTCCCCTAGGATGCCCGTGTAGTTCACGCCCTCGGGGTAGCCGCCCACGATCCTCAGTATGTTCTTCCGCTCCGGGCTGGACAGCGCCCTTATCACCAGGTCGTCCAGCTCATTCCAATCGTTTTTCACGTTTTTCCACGCAGAACAGCATGCGAGCCACGGTTTTAAGGCTATTTGAACCACGAAACTTGACAAGAAAAGTTGTCAATACCCATCGACGAGATCATGGGCTATAAAACCTTGTCGAGGAAGTCCCTGGCTTCATCACGGTCTGTTTCTGGGTTAATACACGAGAGGTCTTCCTCTCCGGCTACCTCACAGAGACGCTTGTCAGCGGAGACGAACAGGTCTGAGCTCAACTCTTTAGCCGAGGCCACCTGAAGCGCGTCCGCAGCATATGTGTGGGGTCTAGGGATAAGCCTCCATGAGGCCCTGAGAACACTTCCATCAACGTTGAGTATCCTAAGACTGTTCAGGCGGAGCATCTTCTCGTTCTCCCCGTAGAAATTGTCCAAAGCCCCGGAAAAGGAGGCCTCATCTATGTCTCCTCGCCTTCTTCTCCGGTCTAATGTACCTATGACCTCACCCACGTTCCACAGCGAGAACCCTAGGGCAATCCGTCCAACCTCTGCCGCACGGTAGAACCAATCGACAACGTCAGACCCGTTCTCAGTCAGGTACCGTTTCACGATGGAGCTGGAGTCAAGATACACGGTCTGCTCTTTCATCTCTCATCTCTCTGACAAACTCGGCGGAGCTCCCAGGGACCGTGGGTCGGTTCATTTCAACCTCGTTTGAGGAAGGGTATCTACCAAGATCTACACCCAGCTCCCTCGCCGACGCCCTCAACAGCTCCAAGGTGTTATAGTTCATGAGGGCCTCCTCCACGACCTGGCTAAGGTTCCTGGTGCCCCCGTATCGTCTGGCAACCGTTCTCTTGAACTCCTCCCAGACATCCTCGTCGATGTTGATCGTAGTCTTGACGGTGGTCATAAGGCTCACCTTACGTAAGGCTAGAAGTATAGGAATATAAACGATGCTAGTGAGGAACCAAGTTCCCCCGGCCGTACCGCTCCACATCCTTGTAGATGGTCTTGACGCGGCCCACCGCCAGCACCCGCTCCCCGCATCACCTGATGTCAACTACACGGCATCCCATGCACAGAACACACACCCTACCCAAAAAAGAGTGGAACAAAACCCCAAACCCATAAAAAAATTCACGGAATACACAGCCACGGCAACAATCTACATAAAAACAAGTAGACCCTACAACAACAAACCAACCCCAAAAACGCTTACTCCATGTAACATGGAACAAGCAATCTGAACCCGATCAGACCTTCCACCAAATAAAAGACAACCCGAAGCAAACAGAGCCAGAAAGAAGACCCAGTCTACTGCCTGCTAAGGTAGATCAGGATGGTGCTGGCCACCGTCGTGAACAGATCAGGCAGGAAGTTGAAGTAACGAACAATCCTTATGCCCCCGGACCCGCCCGACACCGTCAACAGCACAGGGTTCGTGAACAGGCTGTAGCTCAGCAGCGCCCCCGAGAGAAACACAAGCCCCAGCGTGAAGCTCGCCTTCGTCTGCCTGTACATGTCCACGTACGTCGCGAACAGGTAGACCAGCAGTATCACGTTCACCGCCGAGATCAAGGTCTTACCCCGTATGTACGTCGACAGCTGGCTGCTGATCAGCCGAAGGTTCTCATAATCCAGATCCTCCAGGCACGGGTCGACCATGATCCTCTCGTCGTCCAGCAGACTATACAGTATCCTCTCCTCGTCCAAGAGGAGGCTGTCCAGGTTACTCTGGACACTCACAATGAAGTACAACGCCATGATGGCCAGAGCCACCTGCTGCTTCCTGTTCATCCGCACCCCTAAACCTCACCGCCACTATTATCGTTATTTCCAATTCTGTTCCAAATCTCTTCAAAATCCCCGTAGCGGGTCTCCAGCTCATGCGACAGGAAGTACACCTTGCCGTACCGCGGGCCCATGCTCGTCACCAGCCCGTTCTTCTCCAGGATGTCTAGGTGGTGCCGCACGGTACGGTAGTCCACCCCCAAAGCGTCGCAGAGCTGGTTGGCGTTCATAGGCTCCTCGCGTATCGCCACGATGAGCCTCGCCCTGTTGGGGCCGCCCCTGCTGCCCGCGATGAGCCAATGCAGCATATGCTTCAGCACGCGGTTCCTGGTGGACATGAAGAGACCCAGCCTAACACCTACTCACATATATCAGTTTTTTAAAGTATACGAACAACCGATGAGACAGATTATGTACAGATTCTGAAGAGAAACTGAAAAAACGTTTAAAACACGTCCCCGGCCCAATATGCAGAGACATGAACCAACCAGACAATGAGGAGCCCACGGCCCTCACCAGGGCTCTTCGGGCCTTGAGCGAGGCGCTCCGCCACCCATCGAAACCCGAGCCCAGAGCCTCAGCCGTGAACGAGACACCGCTGCCAGCGAGAAGATAGCGAAAAGGAGCTGCAAGGATTGAACACGCTCTACTTCCGTGATATCCGCGGAGGGGCTCCAGGGACGAAAACCCCGTTTCACGAGTGCCCCCCGCTGACGCACGGTGCATGCTGTTTTAAAAGCCTGAGACTAATCCTTTCCTGGTTTCTATGAGTGAAGGAGAGTTCCAGGCCGAGATCGACTACGACAGGGACTACTTCAAGGAGAAGACGGGCCTCAGCCTCCGTGAGCAGTACCACAGGCTCCACCCCCAGGTCCTCAGCTGCTTCGGGGACGACATGGTGGAGGTGTGGGGGAGGAAATGGAAGGCCAACACCAACGTGGGCAAGCTCAGGGTCGTGCTGCTGCACCGCCCAGGCCCAGAGTTCCTCCAGGTGGGTAACCCGACGCCGTGGCCGCCCCACGAAGACAGCCTCGCAGCCTGGCGGATGAGCGAGAAGATGGGGCTCGACGAGCTGGTCGAGAGCCATGAGAACCTCGTGGACGCCTACAAGGCGGAGGGCGTCGAGGTGGTCGTCAGGAAGCCGGACCCCAACGACCCGCCGTACCAGGTTAAGGCCATCTACGCGGACGACGTATGCCACCCCGCGGTCTACGGCCAGGTCATCCTCAGGATGTACGACCACATCCGGAGGGGCGAGGAGCTGCCCACCTACCAGACCCTCGCCGAGCTAGGGTGCCCCGTCGTCGGAATGATAATGGACAAAGGCATGGCGGAGGGAGGCAGCATAGGGTGGCTCGACGAGAAGCACCTCATCATCGCGGTCCACTTCCCGCGGGCCAACACGAAGGAGCCCGAGGTCATGAGGGCCAACGAGTCGGGGCATATGCAGTTCGCACGCATCGTCAAGCTCCAGGACCCGGAGGTAGATGTACGCATCTGCCCCGGCTACGGCACGAGCCTCGGCACCAGCCACTACAGCCTCATCGACAGACATACGAGTGTGCAGGACCCCAGGACGGTCGACCCCTACCTCAGGACGTGGATGGAGGCGGAGATGAACTGGGAGTTCATCAACCCGCCTGACGAGGTCAGCGTCAAGGTGCACACGGGTGACCCGCGGATCCCCTTGGTGAAGCGGGCCCCCAACACGGGGGTCGTGCTGGAGCCGCGAAAGATACTCGTGCCCACGGGCAACCCGAAGGCCACCAAGTGGTTCGAGAGCATCGGCGTCGAGGTCGTGGAGGTCGATGTACCCACGCTGGTGAGGCCCCGTAACAGCGGCAGCATCAAGTGCACCTGCGGCGGCATCCTCCGGGACCCCGAGCCCAAGAGCTACTGATCCCCCGGTACCAGTTCAACGCCTCCAATTTCTTTTCAAACCGTTTTCAGCGCATGCAAGACCCTATGGGTATGGGGAATGGCGGCTTGCTGAGTGCTACGGCATCTAACGTTTCTCGCGGTACTCGTGGAGCTTTTCCTCGAGTCGTTTGTCGCTGAGGGCGAGTATCTCCACGGCCAGCAGGGCGGCGTTTCTGGCGCCGTCGATGGCTACGGTGGCGACAGGTACGCCTGTGGGC
This sequence comes from Candidatus Bathyarchaeota archaeon, assembly GCA_030669135.1. GTDB lineage: Archaea > Thermoproteota > Bathyarchaeia > TCS64 > TCS64 > RBG-16-57-9. The sequence goes on from DAOVEE010000052.1 coordinate 8,408, forward strand.
ATCTGGACGATGCTTAGGAGGCTGTCGAGGCCCCCGAGCTTGACGTCCTTGGGTACTCCGATGACGGGTTTGATTGTTTGGGCGGCTACTGCGCCGGGCAAAGCCGCCGCGAGGCCGGCCACGCAGATGTATACGTCGGCGTCGCCGTTCTTGACGTATGAGGCGAGCCTCTCCGGGTTCCTGTGCGCAGAGATTACGTTGAGCTCGCAGGGTATGCCGAACTCCTGGAGCATCTGGACCGCCTTCTCGCCGTGCTCGGCGTCCGACTCGCTGCCTATTATAACGGCTACCTTGGTCATGGTGATGGCTTAGATGGTAGGGCTTTAAGTATTGTTCTGGGCGACGTTCCCGGCTACCTGGAACTCCATGTGTTAAAATTCTGGATATGGATGGAATACGAAGCTTCAGCTGGCAGGGTCTTACGATCTCCTTCGCGTCTTCGCTTTTCCTTCCGAAGGCGTTTTTATGGCATGGAGTAGGATTCTTTTATCGAAACCAATAATATTAGCCGCAATCATAATCTATTCAGAGGTTTTTCTTCTATGAAAACTAAGAAGAAACTAACGACAAGCTTCGGCTCTCCAGTCGACGACGACCAGAACAGCATGACGGCTGGCACTTCGGGCCCAGTGCTGATGCAGGACGTGCACCTCCTAGAAAAGCTGGCGCACTTCAACAGGGAACGCATCCCGGAACGAATAGTTCACGCAAAGGGCGCGGGGGCATACGGCTACTTCGAGGTTACGAACGACCTCAGCGGTTACTGCAAAGCCAGGTTCCTGTCGGAAGTAGGAAAGAAGACCGAGGTAGTCGCCAGGTTCTCCACGGTCGGCGGGGAGAAAGGGTCTGCGGACGCGGAGAGGGATCCACGGGGCTTCGCGGTCAAGTTCTACACCGAGGAGGGTAACTACGACTTCGTCGGGAACAACACGCCGGTCTTCTTCATCAGGGACCCCATCAAGTTCCCTGACTTCATACACACGCAGAAACGTAACCCGGTGACGAACACGAAGGACCCTGACATGTTCTGGGACTTCCTCTCGCTCACCCCGGAGTCGATACATCAGGTCACTATCCTCTTCTCCGACAGGGGGGCGCCCAAGACCTTTAGGCACATGAACGGGTACAGCGGCCACACCTTCATGTGGTACAACGAGGAGGGCGAGTATGTTTGGGTCAAGATCTACTTCATTACGGCGCAGGGAATACGGAACCTGACGAGCGCAGAGGCGACGACACTCAAAGGTAAAGACCCCGACCACGCCACGAGAGACCTGTTCGGAGCCATCGAGAGAGGAAACTACCCGGCCTGAAACGTGAGCATCCAGATAATGAAACCAGAAGAGGCGGAGAACTACAGGTTCCACCCCTTCGACATAACCAAAGTGTGGCCGCACGGCGACTACCCCCTCATCCCGCTGGGGCGGATGGTGCTGAACAGGAACCCAGAGAACTACTTCGTCGACGTAGAGCAGGCGGCGTTCTCTCCAGCCAACCTCGTGCCCGGGATAGCGCCTTCGCCGGACAAGATGCTTCAGGGGAGGCTGTTCAGCTATCACGACGCCCACAGGTACAGGCTCGGGGTAAACTACACGCAGCTGCCCGTCAACAGACCGAAGGCCATGACCATGAACTACCAGAGGGACGGCTTCATGCGGACGATGACTGAACACGAGGGAAGCCCCAACTACTATCCGAACACGTTCGGTGGACCGGAGCCAGACATGGCGGCCA
>DAOVEE010000243.1 GCA_030669135.1 Candidatus Bathyarchaeota archaeon
CGAGGGAACCGCGATGGTGAGTCCAAAGAAGTTCCTAGGGGACATGTGGGGGCCCATCAACGATACGATGAGAGGGTTGGGCGGCACCTGGATAAGGAACGGCAGGAACAGCCGCTGGGAGATAAAACTCGAAGAACCCGAGGGCTAACCGCCAGATAATATATCTTTTATCACTTCCTTGACCCAGATCCCTGTACCTGAAACCTTCTCCACCTTCTCCAAGTAATCCATCCAGCTCAAGCCCAAAGCCCGTCTCCACTGAGGGTAAGATTTCTCAAGGTTACTGTAGGCGGCCTGGTGGTGTTCACAGTATACCGAGTCTCCCTGTTTTTCCCGGTCGCAGATTATACAGTCTGTCAGACGGCTCCCTCCTCTGCATGAACCCCGGTGACGGCTTCAACTATGGCGGCCCCAATCTCACCCTCTTTATCCTTGAACTGGGCGAGGATGGGTTTGAGAGCCTCCTTGACGTCCTCTATCACGGCTTCAGGGTTCTTGTTGCTTACCTGGATCTCCTTCAAGGACTCCTCAAGCTCCCTAGTCATCTCGACGCTGAGGATGCGTGGACAGTATTCCTCGAGGGTCTCCACGATGCATAGCCCCAGATCGGTCATGGTGATCCTCCTGCCGGCGATATAGCCTCTCCTGTATAGCGTGTCGATGATGTTCGTCCTCGTGGCCTTCGTGCCTATTTCGTGGTTCTCCATGTGTCTCAGCAGGCTGCTGGGGTTGAACCTCTGCGGCGGCTTCGTGTAGTTTCGCCGGGTAGATAGCTTGGCAACTGGGATAACCATGCCCGGCTCTAGCGCGGGAAGCGTTATCTCCTTGTCCTTGACGTAGGGTGCATATATGTCGAGCCAACCTTTTTTCATAGTCTTCGAGCCCCTCAGGTAGAAACTGTGGCCGTTGACGTCCACCTCGGCTTTTACCTTCTCTCTGATCGCTGGCCCCCCGAGACACGAGAGGAACCTCTTCACGATGAGATCATATGTCCTGGCCTCGTTTTCCTGGAGCCGCCTCGGCTTGGCGCCCGTGGGGTGGATGGCGGGGTGAGCCGGGTCGTCCTTACTTCCCTGCCTTGGCTTCAACCTTCCTCTAGACAATAGTTCCTCGGCATGCTTCGCGTAGGCAGGGTGTTTGCTGAGCTTATCGAGGATTCCTCTGAGATTCAGCGTCGGCGGCAGGCGCTGGCTATTCGTCCGCGGGTAGCTGATATAAGTCCCAAGGTACAGCTTCTCCGCCGCCTTGAGAGTAGCCGTGGGGCCCAGCTTGAAGACGCGGTACGCCTCCCTCTGAAGGTCCCCCAGATTGAATGGCGGAGGAGGGAGGAGCCGTTCACTCCTCCTCTCAACCCCGATGACGTTACCGTCCCGGCCTCTGCACTCATGCGCAAGCTCCCTTGCGTGGACTTCCCTCTCCAGTCTCTTCTTCTCGTACTCCAGAGGGTAGGCTTCGCCGGAGATCACCGTCTCGGCGTATACCTTCCAGTACGGTATGGGGACGAAGCCCCGGATACCTGTCTCCCTCTCCTTGACGAAGCTAAGCGTAGGTCCCTGCACCCTGCCTATGCTGAGGGTCATCTTGGCGCCTGACGCCTCCCTCACCGCAAGGGTCAGCGCCCTACTGAGGTTGATGCCGAAGAGCCAATCTGCCTCGTGCCTCGTCTTACCCGCCGCTATATCATGATAATCGAGCGTGGGCTTCATGGTCTCCCACGCCTTCACGAGGTCCGTGTTGGTGAGGGTGCTGTAGAGCATCCTCCGAGACCTAGTTAGGCTGCGCTCGCCCACGGCGTACCTGAGGGCGTTGTAGCCTATCAGGCTGCCCTCCTGGTCGTAGTCGCAGGCGCTGACGAACCGGTCCACGCCTCTCGATAGCGTCGAGATCGTCTTTATATGGGCCTTTATCCGGGGGTTCGTCCTGTTTACTTGGTTCGCGGGCACCCACTTCATCTCGTAGACTGGGTAAGTCCATCCCCTTCCTACCTGGGTTAACGCGTAGAGGTGGCCCAAGGCTGAGACCACAAGCAGTTCGTCTCCTTCTCTTCTCGCCACATGATACTGGACACTGCCTTCCCTCAGGGACGCTGGGCGTCCCTCTTCGTCCAGCGCCTGGGCTATGCGTCTAGCCGAGCTCGGTTTCTCAGTTATGACGAGGAAGCGTTCAGGCAATCTAATGTGTAGCGGGGCAGCTGAACATTAATTTTTTGGGTAAAGTAATGACACAGCTGCATAACTTATTTCAGGCTCCCCACACCCATTCCTGTGATGCAGCCGTTCACGGCAGTCCTCACGCAAGGCGCCGTCGTCATCCCCATGAGGAGCGAGGCAGACAGCCTGTTCAACGACGGGTACGGCACCCGAGAGGGAAACAGCGTGCTTACCCTCGATCCAGTTGAGACGCTGTA
>DAOVEE010000103.1 GCA_030669135.1 Candidatus Bathyarchaeota archaeon
CGACTATGGCTACGACGAGGCGCCTCAGCCGAGTTCCAGGCTTGGCTTCCTGAAGAAGATAAACCTCGGTTTCCTGTCAGGGCTCAGAGGCCGCCTCCCTGGGAGGAAGAAGCCAGAGGCGCCTGAGCCGCAGGCTACATCTCAAGGAGTGGCGCAGGACATGTACGACGAGGTTGATGAGTTACAGCCGCAGGCCGCCCCCGTCGGGGGGTTGGCAGGGCCAGACCTTACCGAGGAGAGGAGGCTGTGGGGGAAGACGCTTCTGATCTTCACAGGCACCGGTTTCGTGAACGGCCTCTACATCGCGTTGGACTACGTTTTCACCACGTACAAAAAGTCTCTCGGCATGAAGATGCCCCTAGCGACCGAGCTCAGACTTGTGTCTAACCTAACCATGTTGGCGCTAGGACTGAGTGTGCTGTATGCGGCCTTGAAGACGGGGCTTAAGCTCGCTAAATCCTAATGGTTGGAGAGGATGGGGCTCTCCGCCGTATCGTTTAGAGTAGGGCCTGTGTTCACTCCCGCTCGTAGACGACCCTACCGTCGACTATGGTCATGAGGACCTTGGTCCTGACGATTTCCGCGGGGTCGCATGCAAGTATGTCGGTGTCGAGGACAGCGAAGTCGGCGAGTATACCCGGCTCTATGCTGCCCTTGATGGCCTCCTCGAAGGTTATGTACGCCCCGTTCCAGGTGTAGACCCTGATGGCGTCCATGACGCTTATGGCCTGAACCTTGCTCAGGTCCTGCCCCGTCTCAGACGTCCTGTTGACGCATACGTGGATGCCATCCATGGGGTTTGCGCTACACGGATTGCAGCCGTGTCTGAGCCACACGCAAGGTTTACTACATGTGAGCTGCATCATCCATGTATGGTCGTGAAGGAGGTCCTGCTTCTGGGGGACCCTACCCTGAGGGAGGCGTCGGAGCCGGTGACGGACTTTGATGAGTTCCATGAGATACTGGAGGATCTGAAGGACACGTTGACCTGGGCTCAGGAGTATTACGGGATGGGCCGAGCCGCTGCGGCCCCCCAGCTCGGCTACCTGAAGAGGGTGGTCTACGTCCAGATGCCAGACCGGAGCTTCTACCTCGTGAACCCCGAGATAGTGCGGCGGAGCGACGAGACCTTCGAGGTGTGGGACAGCTGCTTCAGCATGGAGGCCGCGTTCTTCGTCAAGATACCCAGGCACAGGGTCATCACGGTGGAGTACCGTGACGAGAACGGTGGAAGGCATGTCGAGGAGTTCAGAGACAACATGAGCGAGCTCCTCCAGCACGAGCTCGACCACCTCGACGGCGTCATGTGCAGCGACCACCTCCGCGACCCGCGGGACATAGTGATGAAGGCGGAATGGGAGAAGCGGTACAGGACGCCGGGCATAGGAATGTAGCGGCGATCCATACCCGTAGCGCACATCTTTTATTATCACATCACCCATTGAGAGACCAGCTTGAGCGCGAAAATAATCGCCTCCATACTCATCGGCGTGATCATAGCAGGAGGAGCCAGCTACTACTACTACACCGAGTACATCATTCCCCAGATAGAGGAGCTGCAGGACGCGGTGGACCAGCTGACCTCAGACTACGAGGGCCTCACCGGCGAGTTCAACGCCCTCACGGACGAGCATGAGGAGCTGAACCAGCAGCTGCAGGGCCTTCAAGACGAGCACACGGAACTCATGGGGGACAACGAGGAGCTGATGAGCGACTACGAGGCGTTGACGGAACAATACGAGCAACTCCATTCCGAGTACGAGACCCTTCTCAGCGACTACGAAGCCGCCTTCGGAGGGCTCGATATTTCTCCAGAGACGATACCGGTTCTTGAGAAGCTCTACACCTGGGAGTGGGACGGAGTGGAGAGGAGCATAACCATCACCGTGCCCGAGCAACTGTATGATTACTACAGCGAGAAGGAGCGCTACCAGACCACGGACTACAGGGGCTACCTTCTCCACCCCATGGACGACCAGTACGTCGAGGCCCTCCTATACGAGTTCAACCTGATACAGGTGGATGAGGGGCTGAGCGAGGAAGACAAGACCGATTTAATCATCTCGTTCATCCAGAACATGGATTACACCCTTGACCCGGACTCGAAGGGCCTAACCGAGTACCCGAGGTTCCCAGTGGAGACTCTGGTCGACGGGGGCGGCGACTGCGAGGACACAGGCATCCTGATGGCTTCGCTGCTTGATGTCATGGGGTACAACGTCTCTCTGATCCTCTTGCCGGATCACCTCGCGGTGGGCGTAGAGGTGAACGCCACAGGCGTCCACTGGGTCTACGACAACGTGACCTACTACTACCTTGAGACGACGGCCCCAGGCTGGGACGAGGGCGAGGTCCCGCCTGAGCACGACCCAGAGGAGGCGACCATATACCCCATCGAGGAGATGCCGTTCCTAGCGTACAGCTGGACGGCAACGAGGGAGAACAACAAGGTAACCGTGAAGATCCACGTTACCAACGAGGGCGCCGTATCAGCCGAGGATTACCGCGTCTGGCTTGCAGTGGAGGATCAGGACGGCTTCATATGGGCCGAGACGCACAGCAGCTACTTTGACATGGCCTTCGGCGAGGACAGTTGGTTCACGTTAAAGGTGACGGGTCCACGGTACGAGAAGCAGAGGCTGGTCGTAGGAATTATGGGCCCCGAGGGCGAGACGAGCTTCCTGAGCTACTCCGAGTACTACACCACCCGTTAACGTATTAACACTACACGTCTCAGTCACCCTGAGGCACCTTGTCTAAGCGAATAGGCATACTGGGCGGCATAAGCCACGAATCCACGGCGAAGTACTACACGCTGCTCCACGAGAAGTACCACGCAAGGCTGGGCGACTACCATTACCCAGAGGCGGTGGTCTTCAGCCTCGACTTCCAGCGGTTCACGGACCACGAGAACACGGACAGGAACGCCTACATAGAGTACATAATGCATGGAGTCAAGGGGCTTGAGAACGCCGGCGCCGAGCTGGTCGTGATGGCGGCTAACTCGCCCCACGCCGTCTACCGTGAGGTCTCGGAGGCGGCGGGGGTGCCCATGATCAGCATCGCCGACGCCACCGCGGAGAAGGTCGCAGAGCTTGGGCTTGAGAGGGTTCTGCTCCTCGGCATCAAGTTCACAATGCAGTCGACCTTCTATCACGAGAAACTCGGGGAGCACGGCGTCGCGGTGGTGACGCCGGACGAGGGGGAGCAGGACGAGATCAACCGCATAATCTTCGACGAGCTCGTGATCGGCGTCCACAGGGAGGAAAGCAAAAAGAGGCTCTTGGAGATCATGGGAGGCTACCCTGTGGACGGCGTGGTCCTGGGGTGCACTGAGCTGCCTCTCATCATAGGCGAGGGAGACACGGGGCTAGCCGTGCTGGACACTGTGGACATCCACGTCGAGGCCGCCCTGGACTATGCTTTGTCTTAGGGGCTGCCCTCGGTCAGGTTCAGGCTGAACGTGTGGACTCTCTCGTAGCTGCAGCCCATGGCCACATGCATCTCCCCTGTCGACGTCTCGTAGACTATGGACCATATGGTGTTTGACTGTGAAGCCTCGGATAGCAGGTCCATGGCTTCACCCGCCGACACCGCGCCGTTGGACGCTTCGAGTCCCCGGTGGACTGCTCTGTACCTCCAGCACGGAGCGTCTGGACCAGTCTGGGAGCCCTGGATGACGAAGTTGGTCATCACCTGGTACGGCATCTCCTCCCTGATCACATGCATCTCGCCTCGGAGGTACTCGACGACCATCGACTCGCCTGACCTGTCGGTTATCATGTAGTGGATGGGCGGTGTAGTCATCTCGACGTTGTACTCTGTGAGGAGCGTGAGAGCCTCGTCGACGTCCTCCGCGTAGTCTAGGAGCAGCCTGATGGCCTGGATCTCGCCTATGGTCGTCTTTCCATCGGATTCAGGAGCTAGGGCTTCAGGGATGGCTGCCATGCTCACTACTAGCCCTTTCTCGTTCATGCCGTCGAAGGGCATGTATGGGGCTGTGAGGAGGCTGCCTAGGTCGTCTTCCTGCGGTAGGCTGTCCAAGCTGTAACCGAAGTAGCCTAGGTCCACCATGGAGACGCTGGCGTAGCCGTCGGGCGGGTTCGTGTAGAGGAGCAGCGCCGGGTTGCTCGGGAAGTCGAAGTTCCTTTCCATCAACGTCATGCCTCCGCCGGAGGCCGTGAAAACGGTGCACCCCGGCCTGTAGAAGCCTCCCGTGAGGGTCGTCTCACCCGTGGCGAGGTACTCGCTGAAACCATAATCACCGTTGTAGTGGACCACGTAGAGTGGGTAGTCGTCCACCTTCCTGAAGCCGGTGAAGACAGGTTCAACGTTCTGCGGCTCCGTGGTCTCCGGCGGCTGGTCCCACTCGATCGTGGAGGCCGCGACAAGCAGTAATGCGAGGGCTAGGAGAGGGAACGTGTATCTGGTTTGCTTCAAGGGTTACCCCGAATAGGTTTCTGTGAGGACTGTTATGAAAATGTGGTGGCATACGCCTAGAACTGCCTGTACATACTCACAGTATATATCGCGGGAAACGCATCTTCGTATGAAATGGAGTTCTACGAGGTAATCAAAACACGGAGGAGCATCAGGTCTTACAAGGCAGACCCTGTCCCCGAGGAGTCTCTGAGGCGGGTGCTTGAGGCGGCGAGGATCGCGCCCAGCGGCAGCAACAGGCAGCTCTGGAAGTTCTACGTGGTAAAGAACCCCGAGAAGAGGAAGGAAGTAGCCCAGGCCTGCGGGGGTCAGACGTGGATAGGTCAGGCTCCGATAGTGATCGTGGCCACAGGGTGGAAGGTGCCTTTCAGCAGGGGCGGCTACATGGGGGAGATGTCGTTCATCATGGACGTGAGCATCGCGTTCACGCAGCTAATACTCGCGGCGCGAGCCGAGGGGCTGGGCACCTGCTGGATCGGGGACTTCCAGAACACAGAGGTAAAGAAGGCTCTAGGGCTCCCCGGCGACGAGAACGTGGTGGCCGTGACGCCCCTCGGCTACCCGGACAAGGGAGGCTTCACCGAGAACACATCCAGGAAGCCTCTGGAAGAGATCGTCGAGGAAGTTTAGAGGGTATGCCCCGGACACGGCTAGCCGTCTTCGACATGGCGGGCACCACCGTGGACGACCTCGTCGACGGCGTCCCCCTGGTCCTCAAGAGTTACAACGACGCCTTCGAGGCCCACGGGGTCTACGTGCCCATGGAGGTCCTCAACGAGCAGCGGGGCAGGGACAAGTGGACCGTCATCAGCGAACTGGGTGGCGATAAGGCCCCCAAGATATACGAAGACTTCCTGAGGATACTCAACGCGAACACGGGGCGGGTGAAGGAGGTGGAGGGGGCGTCAGAGACCTTCAGGTTCCTGAAGGAGCGCGGCGTAGTCGTCTACGCTTCCACAGGTTTCCCCGAGGAGGTCGCTGAGGCCATGGTAGAGCACCTGGGCTGGCTCAGGGACGGCCTGATAGATGGCTGGGTGTGCAGCGAGCAGGTCGGTGCATCCCGGCCCGACCCCGCCATGATCCTGCACGTCATGAGGAGGCACGGGGTAACCGATCCCGGCGAGGTGCTGAAGGTGGACGACACAGCGAAGGGCATAGAGGAGGGCTTGAACGCCGGCGTCCACACGGTGGGGGTTCTAACGGGCACCCAGAGCATACAGCGGCTCGACTCGGCCGGCCCCCACAGCATCCTCCGGAGCGTCGCGGAGCTCCCCGGCTACCTATCCGGGAAGGGGCTGGTTTAGGGGCTCAGCCTCCGGCGTCTTCAGCCAGAGCCACGCCATAATTATCGGTGGCACGATGAGCACAAGCTCCAGCAAGAACGGCATCTGGTGGCTCACGTTGTCGTAGAGCCAGCCTCCCGTCAGCTGTCCCAGAGCCGCCGCTATCATGGCGAAGAAGCCTCTGGAGCCGTTCACCTTTCCGCGGTGCTCCCGGGGAACGAGCTCCGCGGACAGCGCCGATGTGGCGCTGTTCACCAGTATCATCAGCAAGCCGACGAGCATCATCGACAGTATGAGCCTGTAGAAGTCGCCGTACACGAGGAGCAGTATCGCGGCGCCCCATAGGACGAAGGAGAGCATTATGGGCACCCGTTTATCGACTCTGTCGACCATCTTACCGGCCGGCAGCGCCAGCAGTATCATGGTCACCGGGAGGGCGGTCATGATGTAGCTGAGCTCCACCTCGCCTATGCCCAGGTCCTGCACTATGTAGAGGGTCAACACTGGCTGGAAGAGCCCCGAGGCGAAGCTTGTTATCACGCTGATGAGGAACAGGACGAAGGCCGCGGATGGAACCAGCCTCCAGACGTTCACGGACTCCCTCAGGGAGACGGGGTACTCGCCCAGCATCTCTTTAAGGTTTATCTTGGCGGGGTTTTTCACAGTCTCCTTGAGCCGAGTCCTGAAGATCGCCGCCACGATGAATCCCACGAACACCAACTTGTAGATCAGCCTCATGCTGGGCACAAGCCCGTACCGCGTGAACAGGTACCCCGCTATGAGGGGGGCGGGGGTCGTCGAGACGCTGGTGATGAGGTTTATGATGCTGAAGCCCATGCCCCTCTTCTCCTTGGGTAGAGAGTCGGCCACGATGGCGCCCAGCGCGGGCTGGTAGATGCTGCAGAAGCCGGAGATGGCGGCCCCCACCATTATCCACTCCCAGCTCGGCGCGTAGGCGTAGAAGAGGCGCGCGAAGGCGGCGACGAAGGTCATGGATGCGATGAGCCACCTGCGGCCG
>DAOVEE010000289.1 GCA_030669135.1 Candidatus Bathyarchaeota archaeon
AGGGAACCGTGAAGGTCTACGGATGCCCCGCCGAGGAGACCCTAGTCGGCAAGATATGGATGGTGAAGCATGGCCTCTTCGACGGTATAGACGTCGTGCTGGCTCACCACCCCGGGAGCTCCAACACCGCAGGGACCGGCAGCGGCAACGCCATGAACAGCTTCAAGGTCCACTTCTACGGCAGGACGGCCCACTCCGCGGGTGACCCCGAGAACGGGATAAGCGCCCTCGACGCCGTGGAGCTCATGAGCAACGGCGTCAACTTCATGCGGGAGCACATCATCGAGAAGGCCCGGGTCCACTACATCCACGAGTCGTGCGGAGGCCAGCCCAACGTGGTCCCCGCGTACGCCCGTACATGGTACTATGTCAGGGCCCCCGAGAGGGCGCAGGTCGACGAGATCTACAACTGGGTCCTAGACATCGTCAAGGGAGCGGACCTCATGGCGAGGACCACTCACAAGATAGAGTTCCTGACGGGCTGCTACAACAAGATTCCCAACAAAGCGCTGGCGGACCTCGTCGTAAGCCAGATGAGGGAGATCGGCGCCCCCACCCACACGAAGGAGGAGCTGGAGTTCGCCGACAAGATGGCCGAGAGCATCGACATCGACAAGAAGATGAACAGCCTCCAGAAGAGCAACAGGCCCGACTGGAAGAAGCTCAGGGACGTCCACTTCGATGAACGTGTCCTCGACGACTACCGCGCGGGCATGGTGAGTGCTGGGAGCACAGACGTCAGCGACGTCAGCTGGGTCACGCCCACCATCGAGTTCAGCACCACCTGCTGCATGCTGGGGACCCCGGGACACAGCTGGCAGTACGTCGCCCAGAACGGCATGAGCATAGGCCACAAGGGGCTCATCTTCAGCACCAAGGTCCACGCCGCCACCGCCCTAGAGCTCCTCACCAAGCCGGAGCTGCTCAAGAAAGTCAGGGACGAGTGGGTGGAGAGGCTCGACGGCAGGACCTACAAGCCGCCAATCCCGATGGACCTCAAGCCTCCGCTTGACCAGCTCAAGGACGCCTAGACCCCCGTCCTCCCCCATTTTTCCGGTCTTTGAGTTTCACCTACGACAAAGTCTTTTAATGTTTAAGGCAATACGGCTTTAGGTTGATCGCCGCATATGCCTTAATCGTTTACATATGCCTGATCGCGTTCACGAACAGATTCATCTTCAGCTCTTTCACCGGAGAAAAGTTCCAAGGCAGGTTCAGTGAAGTCACCGAGGGCATGAGGGAACGCATGATACAGGCGAACAGGGAGATAGAGAACCGACTCGGCAGCCGGATCGGCGGGGACTCGGAACCTGAGGAGCTCATCGAGTTCGGGGAGATATGGAGGAAGCGGCTCCAGGTCATCAAGACCCTTGACGCGGAGAGAAAGAAGATGAACGGCCACATCAGGTTCATATACTACATCCTCGTGTTCGGGCTGATCCACGCCGCCCTGGAGCTCGTCTACCCGCTGCCCGTGTTCGAGGCTTGGGGCGTTAAGGTCTACCCCAACGCCATAGGGTGGGGCTTCGTCCTGTTCGCGGGGGTTCTGCTCGTACTGTATCAGATGTCCTACCGCAAGCTGGATAAGGCTCTGAGGGAAGTCGAGGTCGACTTCGGCGAGACGCCGGACTAGTTTTTTAAACCCAAATACCTCAATCTGGTTAGGTTGATCGAGCCCTACATACTGATCCTGCTGGCCGTCATA
>DAOVEE010000026.1 GCA_030669135.1 Candidatus Bathyarchaeota archaeon
GCAGTCGACGGAGACAGGATCGTAGCCGTCGGAGGGTCCTCCGATCTCGAGTCAACTTACGCCGCAGAAAGGGTCATCGACGCGGAGGGCATGGCGATTCTACCGGGCTTCGTCAACGTCCACACGCATCTGCCGAGCATCTTCGTGCGGGGAGTCTACGGGGTGGTCCGGGAGGGGCTGTACCAGGTCCTGTTCCCCGTCAAGGAGTACCTAGAGCCAGAGCACGTCCACACGCTTGGGCTGGCAAGCTGCGTGGAGGCACTGTCCTCGGGCTCGACTACCATCCAGGAGACCTATAACTATATGGCCGAGTTCGCCGGGGCCGCCGAGGAGACCGGGATCAGGGCCGACCTCGGGGAACAGATAGCGGAGGCCGACTATCAGGCCATCAAGGACGGGGTCTACAGCTACCTACCGGAGCAGGCCGAGGCCATGATCAAACGGGCTAAGGCGCTTAAGGCGGGTTGGGACGGGGCCGCAGGCGGCAGAATTACGGTGAGCTGGGCCCCGCTGGCGCCCGACATGTGCACACCGTGGGTCTACGAGGAGGTTATGAGGCTCCACAAGCCGGGCGAGAAGGTGAGCACCCACGTCGAGCAGAGCACGAGGGAGGTCGAGCAGGTTCGAAGTCTCTACGGGAAGACCAGCGTGGAGCACCTCAACGATCTGGGTGTGCTCGGCCCCGACTTGATCGGCGCCCACTGCATCCACAACGACGACCATGACCTGAGGCTAATGAGGGAGGCCGGCGCCGGCGTACTCCACTGCCCGAGGCCCTACCTGCTGAGAGGCTCCACCGCTCCGCTTGCCAGGTGGATTGAGATGGGCATGAAGGTTGGGCTAGGCACCGACAACGTCTACCACACGATGTGGGAGACCATGAGGGCCGCCGTCTACGGTGCCAGGTTCAGGGAGACCCTGGGGGAGTCCCGATGCCCCGGCTACTACGAGTTCCTCGAGCTAGCCACCGTCAAGGGCGCCGAGATCATGGGTCTACAGGACACGGTGGGTAGCCTTGAGCCCGGGAAGAAGGCTGACCTGCAGTTGATTGACCTCAAGAGCCCCAACATAACGCCCACGGCTGACGTCACGTCGAGCCTCGTCCTCTACGGCTCCACCGTGAACGTAGACACGGTGATGGTTGACGGCAGGGTCGTCAAGGAAAAGGGCAGGATAACGGTGGTCGATCAAGGCGAAGTTCTGGGGAAAGCCCAGGAGATCACCGACGAGATATGGGGGAACCTGTTCACAGACAGGCCTCAGCTAAGGGATTTGATGGACGCTTAGATGCCTCCTCTTTCCTCTCGGCTTGAAGAAGGGGTGCTATCTTGCGCGTAACACCTCGCCTTTCAGTTCGCCAGTGTGCTCGTTGTCCTCCACAGCCAGGGCCCCGTTGACGAACACCTTGCTGATGCCGCTGGGGTACACCCTGGGGTTCATCCACGTGGCGTTGTTCCTGATCTCTCGGGGGTCCCAGATCATTATGTCCGCGCGTTGCCCCGGCCTGATGAGGCCTCTGTTCATGACTCGCATCCTCTGGGCGGGTAGACCGGTGCATTTCCGCACAGCCTCCTCGAGGCTGAGGGCGCGGTCCTCCCTGACCCATTTCTCGAAGAAGTAGGGGTACTGGCCGTAGGCCCTGGTTGTGAGCTCCCCGACGGGCTCCTCGGAGAGGGGGCCCCTCGGCGAGTCGTTCCCCGAGTCGATGACGACGGAGCAGTTGGGGTGCAGCAGCGAGAAGTCTGTGTCCCACCTGCTCGTGATCCCCACAGCCCCCCACGCCCTTTCGAAGCCTTCGCCTTCCTTCACCAGGATGTCTATGAGGGCGTCGAACGGGGCCTTCCCCATCTGTTGCCCTATCTGCTTCAGATTCATGCCGTTGTACTCTGGGCTCTTCTCGCAGTGGGCCACGAGGAAACGGTCCCAGGTATCCAGGAGCCCCCGTCTCCCGGCCAGGATGGGGCCGTACTGGCGGTTGGGGAGGTCTCTTCTCAGGTACTCTATGACCTCAGGGTCCTTCAGCATCTCGTAGGTGAACTCGCTGCCCTTCTTGATGTACTTGGACCCTATGATTATGGGCTCGATGAGCCCGCATCCGCACCAGCCTATCCCGTCCTCGTCCATGGTCCACGGCACCTGGTTGAAGCCTACGTCTAACCCTCGTTCCCTGGCTGCGTCGAAGAGGTCCACTATGTGCTTGGTTTTGCCGTCTGAGGGGAACCTGGCGCCCCAGTGGACGCCCTCCACGTATACCCCCGATCTCTCCCCTATCGCCACGGCCTCCTTGGCCGCCTCCACCACCTTGACGTCCCTGCTCCTGATGTGGGTCGCGTAGATGCCGCCGTACCAGGCTACGACGCGGCAGAGCTCCACCAGCGTTTCCGTGTCGACGAGGGTCTGGGGGTCGTACTCTAGACCCGAGGAGAGGCCGTAGGAGCCTTCCGTCATCGCCTGCGTCAGCATCCCCTTCATCGCCTCTACCTCCTCCTCGGTGGGCGGCCTGTCGTAGGCGTCCATGCCCATGGCTGAGGTGAGGAGATTGCTTAACCCCGTGAAGGTCGCCAGGTTGATGGCTACGCCTCTGGACTCTATCACCGAGAAGTACTCGGCTGTGGACAGCCAGTCGACGCTGACGCCTCTCGCCTCCTCGATGTGTTCCTTTGCCTCCTCGTTCAGCGGCGCGGCGGACATGCCGCAGTTGCCGTTGAAGACGGTGGTGACGCCTTGGCGGATGAAGCTGTCCGCCTCCGGGTTCATCAACAGCGAAAAGTCGCTGTGGGAGTGAATGTCTATGATCCCGGGCGACACGACGAGTCCACTGGCGTCTATCACCTCGTCAAAGTCTCCTGGGTTCAGGTTCCCGACCCGCATGATTCTCCCTGAGCTGAAGGCCACGTCTCCCCTGAACCAGGGGCTGCCGGTCCCGTCCACAACTCTGCCATTCCTGATCAACACTCGTTGAGCCAATTCTGCTCTCCTACGAGAAAGTGTCTAGGTGACTATATAAGAGGAGGCGAGCAGCGGGTCTCCCGGGTTCATCTTTTATACTGCCATTCAAGGTTTCGTTTGATGAGTTTCGCTTTAGTTTCTAACACCGTAATTAACATCAGCCTGCTCGTCATTCTTTGCATCGGTTTCACGTTTACGTATATGATGGAGAAGTTCCCGAACTTCGCGCACACCAGCTACGCGAGCATCGGCACCGTGGTGGCGTTCTATCTGGTCAGGTTTTACGGGTTCAGCCCCTACCAGACGTGGCCCGTCGCGGTGCTTGTCTGCGGCTTGCTCGGCGTGCTGCTTTACGTGTGTATCGTCCGACCAATAAAGGCGCAGGGGACGAGGGAGATCACGCTAACGTTCACGTTCTACATAATGTCCCATATGATCTCTATGGTGCTTGCGATATTCAGCTACTGGCTCCTCGTGAGCAAGGGTGTCCAGTCGTCAAGTTTCATCCTCCGGAAATACGACTTCAGGGTGAATGGTTTACCGGGCATCGGCTTCGTGGCCCCCGTCACCGTTTTACTAATCGTCGCCGCGCTTAACGTCTTCCTCTACGTCTCGAAGTTCGGCATCGCCATGAGGGCCACCGCCGAGGACGAGAGCCTCGCCGCGAGCCTCGGTGTGAACATCCATCGCGTCCACATCGCCTCCTGGTTCCTCTCGGGGGCCCTAGCTGGTCTGGCCGGCGCCATAATCCCCCTCTGGATAGGGACCAGAATCGATTACAGCGACACCCTCCTGGTGAACGTCATGGCCGGCAGCGTTCTGGGCGGTCTCTCGAGCATAACAGGCGCCATTGTCGGCGGGGTTCTGGTGGTCTCGGTGAAGAAGAGCCTCGCCTACGCGTTGATGAGGGCATTCGGGCCGTGGGTGGGCATGTACGAGGAGCTAATCCCCATAGTTTTACTATTCATCGTCCTCGCGATAGAGCCTAACGGGATAATGGCCTTTAAGTGGAGGGAAGTCTCTGTGCATGGGGTCAAGGATTCGCTGCGCAGGCTGAGGGAGACCCTCCGTAACCTTCTGTCATTGGAGTGAGGGTCCTCACTCTTAACAAGGGCTTGTCATCACTTCGTTTAAATCGGGACCCCGCGTATTGGTACTGCTATGCCCTCCATCACGTGCCCAGGCTGCGGCAGAGAGCACACGGTGGAGGAGTACGAGGAGGACAGGTTCTGCAGGGCCTGCGGCCGCCTCCTCAGGGTAGGGCGAGGGTCGGGCAATGGAAACGACGGGTGGAGGCGGCTCTTCCCCTACGAGCCTTACCCCCCGCAGGTTGACTTCATCAGGGACATTCAGGAGACCGCCGGGAGGGGCGGCGTCCTCGTGGCCGAGGCGTGCAACGGCTTCGGTAAGACCATAAGCGTCCTCAGCTGCCTGCTCCCGATGGGTAAGAGGATAATCTACGGCACTAGGACCCACGAGCAGGTGCGCCAGGTGCTCCTCGAGCTGGAGAAGATCAACGAGAAGTCAGGCGAGAGCTACACGGCCGTGAACCTGGCCAGCAGGTACCATCTATGCGTGAACCCGGAGTGCAGGGGCCTGCCAAGGAACGAGGCCCAGGAGCTCTGCAACATTCTACGGAAGAACGAGGAATGCCCATACGTCAGCGACCTGGACAAGCCCCCCAGAGGCCTCCCAAGCATCCTGTCGAAGGACACACTGGTGAAGGAGGGGCGCCGCAGACGGATATGCCCCTACTACCTCGCCAGACGTATGATGAAGGAGTCCAGGGTAGTGGTGGCGCCCTACCCGTACATATTCAACCCCATGATCAGGCTCGCCACAGGGCTCGACCTGGAGGGCCGTGTGCTGGTCCTCGACGAGGGCCACAACATAGACAAGGTCGGCCAGGAGATACTCAGCGACACAATGACGGAGCGGGGGTTGAGCGCAGCCGCGGAGGAGATGAAGCTCATCGGGGAGTCGCCGCGGTTCATCGAGCGCCTCGGCGAGCACCTCCTCAAAAGCGACCAGGGTAAGCCTCGTCTCGTGTCGCCGGAGACGCTTCAACGGGACCTGGAGCTGGCCCTCGGGGTGGAGATAGAGGCGTTCATCGACGGCCACTCTGTCTTCGTTGATGCGGTTAGGACGAAGAAGATGCAGGGCGGGAACCCGCCTGTCTCCTACCTCAACGGGCTCCTCGGGTTCTTCGAGCTCCTCCAGACAAGCGTCAAGGACAAGTACGTAGGCGTCTACACCCGGAGCTACTACGGGGCGCCGGTGATAGAGTACAGGTGCCTGGACCCGAGCCTAGCCGTTGTGCCCGTGGTGGAGGAGGCCAGCGGAGCCATAGTCATGAGCGGCACCCTCAGCCCCCTGGACACGTTCAGCGAGATACTCGGCCTCGGCGACGCCGTCCAGAGGTCGTACCCCAGCATACAGAAGAGCAAACGGATCAGGATGATCGTGGAGACCGGGGTGACCACCACCTACCGTGAACGCACAGACGAGATGATCACCCGCATGGGCGAGGCTGTGTCCAAGGCGGTGGAGGCCGTGGATCAGGGCGTCCTACTCTTCTTCACCCAGCGGGGCTTCATGAACACCTGCCTAGACGTCTGGGAGTCCAAGGGGTACGTGAAGGGTCAGGGCGGCAGGCTCTACTTGGGCGGCAAGCAGCTCTACAGGGAGGGCACGGACGCCAAGCGTAACAGGGACGTGGTGACGAGGTACAAGAGAATGGCGGTGGGCGTCGGCGGCG
This sequence comes from Candidatus Bathyarchaeota archaeon, assembly GCA_030669135.1. Classification (GTDB taxonomy): domain Archaea; phylum Thermoproteota; class Bathyarchaeia; order TCS64; family TCS64; genus RBG-16-57-9. Next base: position 5,708 of record DAOVEE010000026.1, read on the forward strand.
CCGTCCTCTGCTGCGTGTTCAGGGGCAGAAACAGCGAGGGAAGCAACTTCCCCGGCGACCAGGCCAGGGGCATCGTGCTGGTGGGCGTCCCCTACGCCAACTACGGCGACCCCCTCGTCAAGGCCCAGATAGGGTACTACAACAGGCTGAGTAGGGGCCTCGGGAACAGGTGGTACACCATGGACGCGTACAGGGCCGCGAACCAGAGCCTCGGCCGCGGCATCAGGGGCCGTGACGACTGGTGCCACTACTGGCTGCTGGACAGGCGGTACGAGGAGAAGCTCCAGCTCATATCCCGGTGGGCCCAGGGAGACGGCGCCGAGGTGCGCCGCAGCGAGAGACTCGCACAACAGACGTTTTAAGCCTTCGACACGCCAAAGGATCAGTGAAACCCGGTGCCCAAGGGACACGTTCTAGGCGTAGACGGCGGCGGCTCCGCGACGCGAAGCGTCATAATATCCACTGAGGGAGAGGTCTTCGCCACGGCTGAGGCGGGGCCGTCCAACCCTATCACCATAGGCGCGGAGAGGGCTCTCGCCAACATCCTTGAGGCGGTGGATGAGGCGTCGACCCGGTGCGGCGTACACGAGTTCCTGGCCAGCAGGCTGGGCGTCGCCGGCACAGACAGGTCCAGGCTGAGACAGGAGCTCCTCGACGGCATGCGCCCCTCCTTCGGAGACACAGCGATAGTCTCGGACGCCGCCTCGGCCCTCGCGGGCGGTACAGGGTGTAGACCAGGCGTGGTCGTCATCGCCGGCACCGGCTCCATAGCGTACGGAGAGAACCGGCTGGGGGAGACGGCGCGCGCCGGCGGCTGGGGCTGGAGGCTGGGGGACGAGGGCAGCGGCTACACGATAGGCCTGAAGGCCATCATGGCCGCGCTCAGGGCTCAAGACGGCAGAGGCCCTGAGACTGTGCTTAAACAGAAGATAGTCAGCCACCTAGGGCTCGGCCGCTTGGAGGACATCATAGATTGGGTCTATGAGCCGGGCCGGGAGCCCAGGGGCATCGCGTATCTCGTCCCCCTCGTCAGGGAGGCCGAGGCTGAGGGCGACGAAGCCGCCGCGCTGGTGATGGCGGAGGCAGGCGCGGAACTCGGTTTCGTGGCAAACGCCGTGATAAGGCGGCTGGGCATGTCAGGCGAGTTCCTCGTGTCCCTGAACGGCGGCGTCTTCAAGCAGCCGAGCGGATACATAATCGCCTTCGAGGAGGTGTTGAGGCGTGAGGCCCCAGAATGCGCGCTCATCAAGCCGAGGATGCCGCCGTTGCTGGGCTCCGGCCTCCTCGCCCTGAAGTCCCTCGGGGTGACCATTGACGAGGCGCTGCTCCAGAGGGTGGAGAAGAGCTACAGGGGGCTCGGTGAGGCCGATGAGTAGGGTCTCCGAGAGGCTGAACCCCCGTTCACGGGGCATCGACGCCAAGACGATAGCTGAGGTGCTTGAGATAATCAACGGCGAGGACTCCCGCGTAGCCGGTGCGGTGGCCTCGCAGCTAGCCGAGGTGGAGAGAGCAGTCGAGTTAACAGTCTCGACGCTGAGAGGAGGTGGCCGCGTCTTCCTCGTCGGCGCCGGCACCAGCGGCCGTCTCTGCGTGCTTGAGGCAGCGGAGATACCGCCAACATACGGGCTGCCCTCGGAGAACTTCCAAGCAGTCATCGCAGGGGGCCACGAGGCGGTCTTCAGGTCGGTGGAGGCCGCTGAGGACGAAGCGGAAGATGCAGAAGAGGATTTGGCTCACCTGGGTCTAGGGAAGGCCGACCTGGTGGTCGGTGTATCGGCGTCCGGCTTCACTCCTTACGTGCTGGGGGCCGTGGAGTACGCGAGGAGTCTAGGGGCCCACACCGTCGGCGTGACGAACAACGAGGATGCGCCTCTGTCAGGGCTAGTCGACGTGGCCATCGAGGCCATGGTGGGCCCCGAGGTGGTGGCCGGCTCGACCAGGATGAAGGCGGGGACCTCCCAGAAGATGGTGCTGAACATGATGACCACCGCCGCCATGGTGAAGCTGGGGCTGGTACACGACGGCTACATGGTAGGAGTCCAGGCCAGCAACAGAAAACTCGTCGACCGCAGCATAGAGATGTTAACCGAGATAACAGGCGTGGACAAGACCGAAGCCGAGAACCATCTCATAGCCGCCGAGGGCGACGTCCGCGTGGCGATACTCCTCGCGTCGACCGACATGACGCCAGACGAGGCGAGGGCATCCCTCAAAGGATGGGTGTCGCTGAGGGAGATACTGGAGAGAAGAGGCGCTAAGACATGAACGCCGAGCATGGAACACAATCAGACAGGAGTGATGCGGCCCCTTGAGCGTCACGACAGGGCTTGACGCGCTGCTCATGGACCCGACGAAGCACTTAGGCTCACAGGCTGTGGCCCTCGTCACCAACCACACAGGGGTGACGCATACCCTGGAGTCTGCCCTCGACGCGTTCCACGCGAGCCCAGAGATCGAGTTAGTGGCTGCGTTCGGCCCCGAGCACGGGGCCAGGGGCGACGTACAGGACGCCCTAGGCGTCGAGTCCCACGTGGACAGGTACACAGGTCTGCCCGTGCACAGCCTCTACGGCGACCACCGTAAGCCCACACCGGAGACGCTGGACGGCGTCGACGCCATGGTGTTCGACATCCAGGACTGCGGGGCACGGTTCTACACATACGTTTCCACCCTCACGTACTGCATGGAGGCCGCCGAGGAGAACGGCGTCTCCATGATCGTCCTGGACAGGCCCAACCCGGTGAACGGGGAGACAGTCGAGGGGAACATACTTGAGCCGGGCTACGAGTCCTTCATCGGGCTACACTCGATCCCTATCCGCCACGGCTTAACCATAGGCGAGCTGGCGTCGTTCATCAACCGGAACATCGGGTGCGACCTCAGCGTAGTAGAGATGACGGGCTGGGACAGGGGCATGTGGTTCGACGAGACGGGACTCCCATGGGTCCAGCCAAGCCCCAACCTGCCCACCCTAGACACCGCGACTGTGTACCCCGGGACCTGCCTCTTCGAGGGCGTAAACGCGTCTGAGGGCAGGGGCACCACCAGGCCCTTCGAGTACCTCGGAGCCCCATGGATAGACGGCAGGCCATGGACATCCGCCCTCAACGGCCTAGCCCTCCCCGGCGTCGGCTTCAGAGTCTGCTTCTTCACCCCTGCCTTCTGGCAGTACAGAGGCGAGAGGTGCGGCGGCGTCCAGGTGCATGTTACGAATCGCGACATATTCAAGCCCGTGGAGACCGCCGTCCACCTGCTGAGGACCCTGATGAACCGTTACCCGGGCCGCTTCGGGTTCAACGAGCCCACCTACGAGGAGAGGCGGCACTTCGACCTCCTCGCCGGAACCGATGTTCTAAGGCATAGCCTAGAGGAGGGCGTGGCGGTCGAGGATATCGTCGCCTCATGGGAGCCGGGGCTTGAGCGCTTCAAGGACGAGCGGGACGAATATCTGCTGTATGGGGAGGGCGTTAGGTGAGCGGGTACACGTTGAGGGGCACGGTGGTGACACCCTTAGAGCTCATATCCCACGGCCAGGTGGAGATAGCCGGCGGCAAAGTGCTGTACGCCGGACCGAGGAAGCATCCGTATGGGGAGGTTTTCGACCACGGCGACGATCTCATATGCCCGGGCCTCATCGACATCCACGTCCACGGCGGAGCCGGGTACGATGCCATGGACGATGCCCCTGAGGCCATGAACGGCATCTCAAACTATCTGGCGGCTGGCGGCGTGACCGGGTTCCTAGCGACCACACAGACGGCGCCCAAGAAAGACCTGCTCGAATCCGTTAAACGCATAGTCGAGGCCGCAGAGACAGGATTAAGCGGGGCAAGGCTACTTGGGCTCCACCTGGAGGGTCCCTACCTCAGCGAGGAGAAACGCGGTGCCCAGCACGTCGACTCCATACGCTCCCCCGACACTGAAGAGCTTGGGGCGCTCCACGGAGCCGCCGGTCACTGGATGAAGATCATGACCCTAGCCCCCGAGACCCCAGGGGCGCTGGGGGCCATAAGCTGGCTCGCTGACCACGGGATAGTTGCCTCGGCGGGGCACACGGACGCCGACTACGACACTGCGTTAGCGGCCTTCAGTCACGGCCTGAGCCACGTGAGCCACCTCTACAACGGGATGAGGAGTCTCCACCATAGGGAGCCCGGGATACTGGGCGCCGCCCTCACGGATGGAAGGGTCTCCGTGGAGCTCATCGCCGACGGCCTACACGTCCACCCCGCCGCCCTGCGTCTCGCCGCCCTCTGCAAGGGTCCAGCCAAGACCGTCCTCGTCTCCGATAGCATAAAGCCCGCTGGACTGCCGGATGGCGAGTACACCTACAGGGGCAGACGTATGATGCTCAGGGACGGCTTGGTGAGGCTGCCTGACGGCGTCATCGCCGGCAGCTCCATCAGGCTCAACGACGCGGTCAGGGTGATGGTCGAGGAAGCCGGTTTCTCTGTCTCGGAGGCCGTCCAGATGGCGTCCCACTCCCCGGCCCGTGTGCTGAGGCTGACCCCCGGCAAGGGAAAACTCGCGGAGGGCTCCGACGCCGACGTCACGATAATGGACTGGGGTTTCAACGTCAAGGCGACCATCGTGGGCGGCGACACGGTGTACAGGGGCGACACGTGATGGGGTACGACCGTGTCCAGAGGCTGCGCCTGAAGCGTGCGCGCCTCGTCGTGGGCCTCATGTCGGGGACCTCGGCCGACGGCGTCGCCGCCGCCGTCTCCGAGATCACCGGAACAGGCGTAGACGCCGAGGTCAGGCTCATCACCTACAGGACTTATCCATACCATGCCGCGGTCCGTGAGAGGCTGTTCAGGCTGTTCGAGGACGGCGCCTCGGGGCTCAGCGAGGCGTCCGAGCTGAACATGTTCGTCGGGCACCTGTTCGCCGCCGCCGTGAACGGCATCATAGGCGAGGCGGGGCTCGACCCGGGGGAGATCGATCTCATCGGCTCCCACGGCCAGACGGTTTGGCACCAGCCAAGGCTCAAGGAGGCTGCGGGTCACCTTTTCAGGTCCACCACGCAGATCGGGGAGCCGGCGGTCATCGCCGCCCGGACAGGGCTGCCCGTGGTCGCGGACTTCAGGAAGGCCGACATAGCCGCCGGAGGGGAGGGGGCGCCCCTGACGCCGTACCTAGACTACGTCCTCCACCGGTCGCCCACGGCGCACAGGGTGCTGCAGAACATAGGCGGCATCGCCAACCTCACGTACCTGCCGGCGAGGTGTGGAGTCAGAGACGTGGTGGCGTTCGACACGGGCCCCGGCAACATGATCATAGACGCCGCCGCCGGGCGCTACGCAGGCCTGAGCCACGACGTGGACGGGGCCATGGCGAGCAGCGGGGAACCGAACAAGGCTCTGCTGGATGAGCTGTTGACTCACCCCTACTACGGAAGGAAGCCGCCCAAGAGCACGGGCCGGGAGGTCTTCGGGGAGCAGTACGCCTCGGAGGTGTTCAGCCGAGCCGACGCCCACGGGCTGAGCCCCGTGGACGCGGTTGCCACCGTCACCGAGCTCACCGTCGAGTCCATAGCCCGGGCGTACGAGTGCCACCTCCCCGGCCCAGTGGATGAGGTCTACGTCAGCGGCGGCGGCTCCAGGAACCCGTGCCTCGTGGAGGGGCTGCGGCGCAGGCTGCGTGCCCCGATATACGACTACTCGCGGCTGGGCTACCCGTCGGAAGCCAAGGAGGCGCTGCTTATGGCGCTTCTGGCGAACGAGCACGTGATGGGGACGCCGTGTAACCTGCCGGCCGCCACCGGCGCCGGCAGGATGGTTGTGCTCGGCTCATTGACGCTTCCCTGAGAATTTTTATGCGCCCCAACCCTCATTATTTGCTGTGAGTCAAATGGATCAAACTGTTCTAAGCGAAGCGTTGTCGAGGATAGACGAGGCGAGGATCGTGGAGCTGGCCAAGGAGCTGGTCAGGGTGCCCAGCGTCTCCGGGGAGGAGAGGGCGGTGATGCACCGGGCCAGGGAGCTTCTGGAGGAGAGCGGGGTCGAGGCCGAGTTCCACGGCATCGAGGAGCGGCCCATAATCAACGCCGTGCTGAACCCTGGCGCCGAGAAGCTGCTGGTATTCAACGGCCACCTGGACGTCGTGCCCATCGCGAAGCCGGACGCTTGGACCAAGGCGCCCTGGGACCCTGTGCTCGAAGACGGGAGGCTCTACGGACGCGGCGCCAGCGACATGAAGAGCAGCTGCGCCGTCATGATCCACGTGCTGGAGATACTGAAGGACACGGGGCTGCCCCTCACCGTAGGGGTCCACCTAGTGCCGGACGAGGAGAGGGGCGCCGCCTTCGGCTCCAAGGTGCTGGTCGAGAAGATCACGAGGGGCGAGATGAGGCGCCCCGACTACGTGGTGATCGGTGAGCAGAGCAACCTCAAGGTCAGGGTGGCGGAGCGCGGCATGTTCGGTTTCCAGGTCAAGTTCTACGGCAGGGCCGCTCACACCGCGGCTTCACGCACCACGGGGATCAACGCTATCGCCAAGGCGTCCAAGGGGGTGCTGGCGCTGGAGCACCACATCGACAAGTTCCACGAGTGGATAGGCCACCCCATGCAGAGCGTCAACATCATAGAGGCGGGGACCGTGAGCAACCAGGTGCCCGCCGAGTGCACCATAACCGTGGACCGCCGCCTCATAATCGGGGAGACCGCCGACGACGTCGTCGCCGAGGTCACGGCCGACCTGGACAAGGCGGGGGAGGGGGACCCCGACTGGAGCTGGGAGATAGTGGCCCCCAAGGACGAGAAAGGAGACTGGGTCTACACGCCCGCCAACTACACGCTGCCGAACTCGGAGCTGGGCAAGGCGTTCATGGACGCCGTCCCGGCGGCCCTCGGCGTCGAGCCCGGGCTATACGTCGAGTGGGCGGGAAGCACCGACGGCCGCCTCTACAGGCAGGCCGGAATCCAGACCATAGGCTATGGCCCTATCGGGTTCGGCGCCCACGGCCCAGACGAGTTCGTCTATGTCGACAGTTTAGTCAAGACCGCGAGAGTCTATCTGGCTCTCGCCTTTAGGCTGGCCGAGGGCTAACCCCCTAAATCTCTATGCATAGTGTATCCGATACATTTCTCACCTGAGGCGAGGCTACCAGTAAAAGTTAGAGTCTAGCTTAGCTCCGCTATCGCCTCGACGAGGTTCATGGCGAGCCTCTGGTTGTCCGCCGTGTATATCCAGGGCTCCATGAGCCACGTGATGTCCCCGAAGGCGGCCACCGTGCTGTTGCCTACGTCGATGACGGAGACCGTGGCATAGACATTTGTCTGCTCCGATACGGAGTTGTAGGTGCTGTACGAGGCGTAGGCCGCGTCGGCATCCGTGGTGCTCAGGTAGGTGGACGTGAAGAACACCAGCGTGTCCAGCCCCTCGGTGAGGAACGTGTCCTCGAACTGGGTCACCTTGACGTTCCTGTAGAAGCCGTGGTAGTTCACCATGTTGTAGAGGTAGCCCTTCCCGAAGTGGAGGCCCCAGTGGTTGGCCAGACTGTTAATGGCTCCCTGCATGACGGTCGTGTCTAGGAACTCGACGCTGGCGTCACTGAGGAACACAAGCATGCCGCCGCCGTCCACGAAATCGTTGATGGCCGTGTACTCCTCGTAGGTGTAGCCCTGCGTCGGCGCAACTATGAAGAGGCACGTGGCGTTACCTAGGGCAGCCTCGACTTTATCCCAGTCGCTGCTGTACCCCACGAAGACGCCGCGCTTCGATAGCTCCGCAGACAGATAGTCGAGCACGTAGGGGCTCACCTTGTTGCCGTGGCTCCTGTCCACGACCACCTGCCCAATGGTCTCCATCTCCTCCGTCACGTTGCCTTCGAGTTCCTCGACGCCGTTCTCCATGACCACGTCCCTGGGCATGTAGAGGTAGTAGAGGGCCGGCGGCGGGTTGGCCTCGTTGAGCTCGCCGATGCTGGGGTACTCCAGGTTGATGGTCACGGTGGCGTTTGCCACCCTGGCCACGAGGCTGTCGACGGTGTACGTCTCCAGCCCCGCTAGCTCGGCTGCGTGGCTGATGGCCGACTGCCTGCTCCCTATCTCGTCGACGAGGCCCTGGTTCACGGCCTCCCCGCCCAGGTAGACGCCGCCTCTCTTCAGCTCGCTCATGGCCAGGTTGAGCCTGCCGCCCCTGCCTTCGCTGACCGAGGAGGCGAAGCTGTCCAGGGCCTTGGTGATGTTGAACGGGAAAAGCGCGGGGCTGAAGCCCGTTATCTTCTGGGGGCCAGACTCGAAGGTGGACTCGCTGGGCACAAGGAAGCCCGGGCCCACGCCGATGACGCCGACGTTACCCACCATGGAGGTGGGCTGGGCGTATATCTGGTCCGCCGTCACAGCCAGGTAATAGCCTCCCGACAGCGCCATGGAGGCCGAGGCGACGACGGGCTTCTTCTCTTTAAGCTCCAGGAGGTCCAGGTAGACCTGCTCGATTAGGTATGCTGTGCCGCCGGGGGAGTCTATCTCCAGCACCACGGCCTTGACGCCGTCGTCCTCCATGGCCTCGTGAACCGCGGCGGAGAGTATGCCCGCGTACTCGGTGTCCTCGATGACTCCCTGGATCTCTATGACGCCGATGATGCCTTTCTTGTTGACGGTCACCGGGGACCCCGGCTCCCACATGAATATCACCGCCATCGACGCTATCATTACGAACGAGAAGACAGCGAGCGCGACGGCGGCCCTGTTCCTGTTAATCCTCTCCATGATCCACCTTCACCGGTACCCCAATACTGAGCTTCCGCTTTAATAGGGTTATTCTCCGAGCCTTATAACCCGTGGAGCCGCCTGATATCCCTGTTCCTCGTTGTCGCTAAGGGCTTAACGGCGACGACTGTGAGCTTCGTCGGCACTGGCGCTACCTTCTACGTTGCGTCTAGGCGCCTCGGCTACAGGTTCAACGTGGTGGAGTATACGGCGTATTTCCTGTTCTATAACCCAGCCTGGTTCCTCATGTCCGTCATGAGCCTTATGCATGTGCTGGTGAGACGGGGGAGCCCCGAGCTGGACTGGAAGGTCTGAGCAAACGGTGGATCGGGTGACGCCTACGAGCCCTTGGTGAAAAATGTGAGCCCCAGGAACGCGGCTAGGCAGAGGGCTACGCTGTAGGCGCTG
>DAOVEE010000037.1 GCA_030669135.1 Candidatus Bathyarchaeota archaeon
AGGGTTCTTCGGCCTCACCACGTACCACACACGGGCCCACATGTTCAGGGCCGTCCTGGAGGGCGTCGCCTACGCAATGAGGTACAGCATAGAGGCGGCGTGGGAGACGGGCATCGAGATCAACCGGGCCACCTTGGTGGACGGCGGCGCCAGGTCACCGCTGTGGAGGCAGATAATCGCGGACGTCACCGGCGTCGAGATGAGTTACATCCCCGACGCACAGGGGGCGCCCCTCGGAGACGCCATGCTCGCCGGACTCGGCGCCGGAGTCATACCCGACCACAACGTCATCGAGGAATGGATCGGGGAGAAGGTGACCATGAGGCCTGACCCCGAGAGCTCCGAGAAATACCGCAGGTTCTACGAGCTGTACAGGCAGTGCCTAGAGGCAACTGAACCAGTCTACAGGTCCATGTAGCCTATCTTTTATAGTTTAAACCCGATTTTCTACCTGTAGCCCAACAGTAGGTTTTAGTTATGAGAAAAACAGTGGCCTTCATTCTAGGCATAGCCCTCGTGTTCGGGCTGGGGCTCGCGTTCCTCCCCCCCTCCCTGCAACTCATCGGGCTCTGGCTCACTCCCCTCCTCGGGACGCAGTTCTACGTCGCCCTCAGCCTCGCTTACCTGCTCCTAGCGGACCCCCTCATATACCCTGCTGTGCTCTTCGTGTGGCTGGCGGTGGCGTTCATCGGCGGCGTCATCGTCAGGAGGCGTCTGGGGGGCGTCCTCACCATGCTTCTGGTGTGGCTCCTCGTCGTCCCCATGCTGGCTTTATCCGTCTTCGGGGTGGCGATGAACGTCCAGCAGATGATGGAGGATGTGGAGGACGAGGAGGCTCTGGGGCTGGTGCCGCCTATACCTGAGGGCTTGACGTTGACCCAGCTCCTGGAGACGCCCATGCTAGGCGATGTCTTCATGGACGTGCTCAACATGATCGGCGAGGGAGTAGAACAGGAGATCGGAATGAATTTCATCATGGGGTACGCGTACAGGGCGCTCAGCTGGATGGCCTTGAAGCCCCTGATAGTGCTCGTGGGAGCCTTGATCGGGGTGGAGGCGGGCAGGATCGGTCAGAGGTTCATGCCTGAGTCGCTGTCTGGAAGCCTTCAAGCTGACAAGCCGGGCTCGATCGCTGCCCTGAAGACGTTGATCATCGTGTTCATCCTACTGGGGGCCACGGCGACCCCCGCGGAGGGCCAGTTCATAGACCTCGGCGAAGGCGTCTACGTGGAGCAGCTCGTCGCTGGAACAGACGGCGAGGGACACGTCGGCCTCATTAACGTGTTCCTAGAGACGGAGGACGCCGAAGTCCCAGACAACGTGGTAGCCGCCATAGTCGTGTCCCAGGAGATACAGGCCGCTAGCCTGCTGAGCCTGCTGCCATTTCCCGAGGAGCTGGACACCGAGTCGTTCCTTAACCTGGCGCCAGACACCATGTATGCAGTGGTGTACGTGGACACGCCTCCCGAGGAAGCGATGCAGAGCTCAGCGCAGGTAAAGGCCCTGCTGGAGGATAGAGTCGGCGTCGAGCTCGTCACGCTGCACGCCTTCGAGCTACCGGAGTTCCAGCTCGACGAGGCTACGCTGCCAAGCATGACGGCGGTGGTAGGCTACAGCGACGCCGACGCCGCCGAGGTGGCTGAGGAGTTTCTCAACGGCGTCATGGAACACGGGGGCCTAGCCGAGGGAGTGGATGAGGCCGTCTCCAACGGCGCCTTGGCCCCGGGGGCCCGCGAGGGCTTCGCAGACGGCTCCGTGTTCATGTCGGGGTTCATCAGGCTGGAGCCCTTCACGTTCATGCTGCCGGAGGACCCCATGCTCGACATGTTCATGGAGGACTTGGAAGTACTCTTCGAGGAGCCCCTCGGGTTCGCCGTCAGCGGCCACTACTGGGATGAAGGCGCTGCCTCCATGGATTTAGGGCAGAGCGTCGATCTCGCCGTGCTGCTGGGCCTCGAGTCCCTTCCAGGCTATAGCATGGACTCCGACGCCAGCTTCATCACGTTGATGACGCCTAACCAGACCAGCGCCGAGGATGAGCTTGGGGTAGCGATAAGGTTCTTCTCCAACCTCCCCCAGACCTCGCCGCTGCTGCCCATGTACGGTTTCATGGCAGGGGGCTTCGGGAACGTGACCTATATGGAGGGGATGAGCGTCACAGCTGACGCCCTGAGGATGACGCTGGACAGCCCTCTGCCGCCGAGGCTGATCGTATCCAAGACGGCGAGCAGGGTCAGGGCGGCGACAGGCTCCCAGGTCGATGTCACCGTCTCGGTCACCAACAGAGGGAACAACGCGGTACAGGACGTTGAGATAGACGACGGCTCCACGCTCCTAGGCTACGAGTACGCCTCCGACCTACGGGGCTCCGACACCAAGATCATTGCCTCGATTGCCCCGGGGGCGACGGAGACCCTCACCTACGGCGTGACGCTCAATCGCCCCGGAGTTTTCAGGCTCAGGCCGGCCAAAGTCAGCTACGTGAGCGGAGGAGAGACTTACGGCGAGGTATCGGATCGTCCCACGGTGGAGACCGGGCCACCGGGCCTGGTTCAGGCAGGCTTCACTCTGAGGGGGGATCTGGTCCGGTTGATCGATCTAACCGCAGACGGTAGAGGTGACACGGTGGTGACCGCCGTGACTCTGGTCGTCGGTGCCTTGGTTCTGCTTAACCTTGCGTTGAGCGTCAGAAGGTGGAGGCTTGGCGAGGCTCCGCTAGAACCCGTACAGCTCGACGAGCCTTAGCGTATGCCGGAGCCCCTCCCTGATGAGGATGCAGCCCACCGCAAGCAACGCGAAGAGGTCAGCCATGTAGAGGGCTCCTCCCCCTGCCCCCATGATGAAGAAGTAGAGGTACTCGGAGGATATGACGACGCATATGAAGCCGAGCAGTATCTTCACCTGGTTGTAGAGGAGCATCGCCTCGTCCTTGTCGTTTAAGGCCTTGAAGTATGTTCCCATGTGTCCCGTGAACCGATGGTGCCTGCAACCATTTATTCGCGGTGTGACAAAACCTGTTTTGCTAAGGTGATCGAATTAAGGCGTTTAAAGATGGGTTGGAGGGGGGCTCACATGATGATCCTGCCGTCGACGATGCGGGCGCCGTCGGGGTAGGCGAGGATCGGGTTCATGTCGAGTTCCTTGACCTCGGGGCACTCCATGAGCATCTTGCTGGTCTTGACCAGTATGTCGGCAAGGGTCTCCTGGTCGCTCGGAGGCATCCCCCGCGCGCCCTCGAGGATCTTGTAGGCCTTGATCTCCTTGATCATCTCGCGGGCTTCCACCACGTCGATGGGGGCGACGCGGAAGCTCACGTCCTTGAGTATCTCGACGAAGATGCCGCCCAGCCCGAACATGAGGGTGGGCCCGAAGGTGGGGTCCGTGGTGCTTCCGACGATGATCTCGGTGCCGTTGGGCGCCATCTCTTGGACGAGCACGCCGGTGATCTCGGCGTCCGTCTTGTATTTCTTGGCGTTCTGTATGATCCTGTTGAAGCCCTCCCTGATGCCTTTCTCGTCCTCGACGCCCACGATGACGCCGCCCGCGTCGCTCTTATGTAGTATCTGGGGGCTCACGATCTTGAGGACTATGGGGAACCCTATCTTCTCGGCGGCCTCGACCGCTTCGTCCTCGGTCTTGGCTACATGTATCTTGGTGACTGGCATACCGTAGAGACCGAACAGCTTCTTGGCCTCGTGCTCGTAGAGGAAGTTCCTGTCCTCCGCCTTGGCTGCCTCGAATATCTCTGAGATCGCTTTGTTTCTCATCAAGCACACCTCTAATCTTCCATGTATGACATGTCTACAATAATTTAAAGAATCCGTCGAGAAAATGGAATACTTTTTTCATCTGCACACGCGGGTAAAGGTATATATGAATATATATAATCATAATTATATCTTTATTATTTAGTAAATTTCCTGATTCACTGGATGAATGAGATACATCCAATCGATAACAAACTGCTGCATGAGGTTGAGGTAAAGAGTAGTTCACCCTTCGAACGTTGGGATAAACTAAATCCTAGTCCAGAGATGCAGAAGTGGAGAGAAAAAAACGAGCCTATAATAGATGAAGCGTTAAAAATTAAGACACGGGTTGAGACTCTAACTAGCATCCTCGATGATGACATTTTTGCATTCTGTGATGGATGTGATGGGTCCAAGTGTTATGGTTCATTCTTCCCCGTATGCGAGCCCATTTTAGAAAAAATAATGGCACTTAATAAAAAATAGTGGCACATGGTCGCACACTCGGATCGCATGTGGCACATAGATTTTATCTATTACCTGGACTAAGCGTTTTTTTCGGTGTAATCGGGGGCTTTTCTGGGGGTTTGTAGCAGGTTACAAGTAATCTGTGAAAAAAAATTCTGGACCAGAGTTGATGTTCTTGGTTACATGGAATCATGTAATAATATTTTAAAACATGTTTCAGTGCCGTGCAAAACTCTATAACCGATTGTCGTCGTGAATCATTATCTACGGGGCGTCATGATGCTGAGCCAATAGCAGATCATCATGATAAACACGGCGACACTCTTCGGCCACTACGTCATCATATCGTCCGCCCTGAACTTCCAGTTCGGGAACGGCGGCATCCCCAACATGAGCAGCAACGTGAGCGACGCCGTTGGCGCCTTCCTTCTCGTATATATGATCTATAAGCCGAGGGGGCTCGTGCCCGAGAAGAGCCTACACATAAACGGAGTGGACTACGTCGGGATAATGAGGGACGAGCCTAGAGCCGGTGACTCCTCTGGCGGCTCATCTGCCTCTTGATCCATTTCGCGACCTGTATCAGCAGCGGGTTAGGCGTGGTGACGATAGGTATGTCCCTGGGACCTATCTTCAGCGTCGGCCTGTACTCGGGCAGCGGGGCGTAGATGACGCTTGCCCAGTATATGCGGCCCTGCTGCCGTTCCTTGAGAAGCTCCTTTGTGTTGAAGGGCAACGGCATATGTTGGAACACGACGCCCTCAGCCCAGTTAAGCACTATGGGCCTACCGGCGTCCTGGATGAGGGCGCTTGTCTCAGCCAGCTTCTGGAGCGTGTACTCAACCATCTCTAGAATGATGAGCTCCTCCGCAGGCTTGTAGGTGATCTTCATCAGACCCAAATGCGGCTGGGTGTCTAAAGAACTTCACCCTCGTCCAGTGAGGAAGCCGATGATGGTCCCCATGTGGACCTTGGCTGTGGTCGCCAGATCCTCTAGGGTGATGTGCTCGTCCACCCCGCCCATCCCGTAGACCTTGGGGCCGTACGAGACTGCCGGGACCCCCAGAAGCCTCCAGAACCGGCAGTCAGTGCCCCCGGAGGTGAAGCTCAGGTAGGGCTCTCTGCCCGTGATCTCGGCGTGGTTCGCCTAGAGTAGTCTCACGATCCTTGCCTCTGGCGGCGTGTAGGTGGACTCTGTGAGTACCGATGTGTGGCGGCCCCACTCCACCTCCATGCCCTGATCGACTCGGTGGACCTCTTCCTCTACCCTGCTCCTTATCTCCTCGGGGCTGATCCCGAGGGGCAGCCTGACGTCCACCTCCGCCTCGCACAGCGCAGGCACGATGTTGTCCTTGGCGCCGCCTCGGATCACCCCCACATTCACGGTCACGTGCTTGAGCACGTCCGCCATCGTGGATGACTCGTGGCCGTACTGCTCCTTGTATCCCTTCATCACCTCCTCGGTGAGGCTCAGATCCTCGGCGTCCAGTGGCGCGGGCATGCCTTGAAGCGCCTCCACCCTGGGCAGCGCCCTAACCATCTTCATGATGGCGTTCTCGCCTACGTACCCGGCGAAGCTCCCGTGGGCCGCCTGGCCCCTGGCCCGCAGGATCAGAGGCACTCTGCCCTTCTCCCCAATCCTCACCGTGAGGCCTGAAGGCTCCCCGTTCAGGACCGCGTCTCCGCGGAGGCCCTCCACGTTGTCGAGGAGCCACCTGGCGCCCCATCTGCCCCCCGTCTCCTCGTCGGATGTGCCTGTGAAAGTAACCTTACCCGGTAGACTGAGCGTGCTCAGCTTGCCGAAGCAGTGGAGGAGCGACGCCAGGCCGCCCTTCATGTCGCCGCTTCCGCGGCCGTGTAGCTCGCCGCCTGAAACCTCCCCCGAGTAGGGGCTGCGGCTCCACTCCTCTCCAACGTCTCCTGGGAACTGGTCTAGGTGGCCGTTGAGTATGAGGTGGGGGCTCCCCTCCCCAATCGATGAAACGACGTTAACCACCCCCTCCACTGGCTCGTAGGTCTCGACGGCGACTCCGAAGCTTTCAAGGTAGCCCTGGATGAACGAGGCTAGCTTAGAGGTGTCCCCCGGCGGGTTGTCGCTGGGAATCTTCACTAGGCTGGAGCAAAGCCCCACGAGGTCTGTGACGTTTGCCTCCAGATCATCGAGGACCCGGTCTCTAAGGTTTGACGACATCAAGTACCAAATGTATTGTTACTGTAATAAGAAAAAGGGTTCTCAGGGAGGGATTCTACGAGTTGAGCTTCTTCACAAGTTTGGCGAGTCTCTCGCCCATCCTGAGGCAGACCTCGACATCGTCGTCTGGGGCTCCCATCGAGGCGGCGCCGTAATGGTTCTTGGCTGACGTGCCCTGCACAATCATGCCGTGGACCATGAGTACCTCCAGCAGCGCCATTATTGTTGTCTCGGAGCCGGTGTGGGTTCCCCCCGCGCTGCAGAAGGCGCCCCCGACCATTCCTTCCAGCTTGCCGTGGAACTTGACGGACTCGTCGATGAATGCCTTGATCTTCGCAGTTGGTAAACCATAGTAGACCGGCGAGCCCAGGATGAGGCCTTGGACCCCTAGAAGCTCGTCCACGTTTGCCTCGTCCACCTTCCTCACTACGGGCTCCACCCCGGCTCCCCTTACTCCCTCGGCGACGGCGTGAGCCATCTTCTCCGTGTTCCCCGTCCGTGAGTCAAAGACCACGAGTATCTTCATCTCGTTCACCTACGCAAGCTTATCCTCGGCGTTCTCCACCGCGTAGACGCCTTTAACCTCTCCATAGTAGATGACGTGCATGTCCTTGGTTGGGTACACCTCATCCTCTATCGCCTTCTTGAGCTGCCCCACCTTCATCTCGTTCCTGTAGGCTATCTCGCACTCGATGTGGACCGGACACTCCTCGATGTAGGGCGCCTCCACTTTGACGCCTTTCACCGACGTCATTCCCAGCTCCTTGAACTTGTCCATGTCGCGGCCCGACTTGGTGCCGCACACCTCAAGCCACTCCGCCATATCCTTGCCGGGGAGACAGACCGTGAAGCTACCCGACTCCTCCAGGAGCTTGTGCGTGTGCCTCGATAGCCTCACCGCCACCACGAAGACGTGTTTCCTCCACATGGTCCCTAGGAAGCCCCACCCGATGGTCATGGCGTTGGGTTTACCATCCTTTCCCTCGGCTACGAGGAACAGGCCGCCGTCTCTCATGAGCCGGTTAGCCTCCACGATGTACTTGAACTCGTCAACTTTTTTTCTGTCCAAACCAGAACACCATCAAAGAGAGAGGCTGACACCGTTTAATCTTTTCCGGGATGTACGTCGCCAATGCACGGGTAGGTCACATAACCGTAATTCGTGGCGCGTGTGAGACCAAGGCGTCATGGTTCAGGTCGAGAAGCCGCATAAAACTCATGTCAGGCTCAGTCTGCTGCAGAAGATCAGGCTACTGGTCACAGGGGCCGTTCCTACGTCCCGTAGATCAAGGCCCGGATGGAGTGGGAGCCTTCAGTTCTACGCCTTCGAGTGCCCGGTACACGGCCTCGTTGAGAACTACCCGCAGGGATATGAACGGGTCCTCAGGTGCCCTTACTGCTATAAATAGTGCACCTGAAATAGAGACCAGATATAGAAATCAGCCCCTAAAGAGTCTTATATTATGATAGTTGTACAGCATCCAGTGCGGAAATCCACGTGATGAAATGTCGTTTACAGAGAAAATCGACGTGCTAGACCTGCTGATAAACATTCTTAGAGAGCACGAGGAGAAACTCGATGAGCTCGTCGAGCGGCTGGAGATCGTGAGCCAGACCATCCAGAGGGACCCCGCGCTGAGGAGAAGCCTGCTCGAGTACGAGGTAGGCGCCACCGAGATAGATGAAGAGGCTGGGGTCCAGAGCATACTGGTGGTCGACGACGACAAGTCACTGGCCAACACGTTCAAGCTGGTGCTTCAGAGCGTCGGGTTCAACGTGGACACGGCGATCACGGGCCTCCAGGCGCTCTACAAGGCTAACAGGAAGAAATACGACTTGGTCATCCTGGACATCAATCTCCCTGACATGCTTGGTGACGAGGTCGCGGAGAAGATACGTGAGAACAGCAACGACGTGAACATCATCATGATCACAGGGTACAGCAGCTTCAAGGACGAGGTCAACGAGGAGAAGCTGGGCATCAGAGAGGTGCTCATGAAGCCAATCCCGCCCGAGGATCTGGTGAAGATCACCAAGAAAGCTCTGCTTAAGCCGCAGGGATAGCCTAACTATTTCTCGTTAAATAATATACGCGCTGTCTATTCTCTCGAAGTCGCGGACCAGCTCAAGGTCCAGCTCGGGCTCAAGCACATCGAAGTCCTCCTCAGAGAGGCTCGCCCACGGCCCCGTCAGGACTGCCTCCACCGTCGGGTGGTTCTTACCGAAGTTATCCTGGCACACCTTGTACGTGAGCTTCCGCACCCTGCGTTCATCGGTGAACCCGAGGGAGTGGAGGTACTCGTGCACCAGTATGGCGAAGACGTTGGCCTTCTGTTTCTGGCTCTTCGTGGAGCCCAGCAGCCGCCTGTTGAGCACTATGTCGTTTGTGCCGAGGGGGTGGAACGCCCCCACCCTCATGGGCAGGTTACCCAGGTACATCATGAGCCCTACGCGGTGAAGCCCCAGGCTTCTCTTAACAGCCTTCTTCACCAGGGCGAAGATGTCGCCGTAGCTCTGGGCCTGATCTAGTTCAACGGGCAGCGTCAGTGGGTGCCTCCTAGACTGCTTCCACAGATTTGACTGCAGGGATCTTCTTCTTGAGGTAGTTCTCCACGCCCCACTTCAGAGTCCTCTGGCTCATGGGGCAGCCTGCGCAGGCGCCGGTTAATCTTACCTTGACTGTTCCGTCGTCCTCGACGTCTACCAGCTCCACGTCTCCTCCGTCTACCTGGAGGTGTGGCCGTACCTCTTCAAGCGCTTGTCGTACCTCTTCCTTCAAAAGCTACCACTCTCAAGACAGAACATTTTGATACTATTTAAACGTTGACCGCAACAAGTTTTCCCCACGTATTTCAGGATCATGGCCACGAATTCACCTTGTGTGTAGACTCGCCCTCTATCTCATTGGTTTTCTATACGAAACCGTTATATTGCCACGCTTATATGGAAAGGAAGTCAAGGTGAACAGGGTGACAGGTGACTGTAAAACAGGTTCGTGTTTACTCGCCTGGCGCCATAGCTAACCTCGGCCCTGGTTTTGACGTAATCGGTGTAGCCCTCGACAGTTTAGGCGACATCGTGCGGCTAGAGAAGATCGATGAACCAGAGGTCAGGTTATCTGTGAAAGGAGTCGGCGCAGACAAGATACCTGTGGATCCAGAGATTAACAGCTCGGGGGCGGTGCTCCAGCTGGTTAAAGAAAAATACGACGTTTCCCACGGCTTCAAAGCCGAGATCAGGAAGGGTGTCCCCCCTGGGAAAGGGATGGGCTCATCCGGGGCCTCGGCTTCAGCCACGGCGATAGCCGTCGACCACATGCTCGGTCTGGGTCTCAACACAAAAGAGCTGATCGGGCTCGCCGCCCACGGGGAAGGCGCAGTTGCGGGCGCCCCCCACGCCGACAACGTTGCGGCGTCCATCCTCGGTGGCTACGTGCTTGTAGGGGAGGACTACGATGTGGTTAGGCTCGACGCCCCTAACGTCGGGATGGTCGTGGTGGCGCCTGATATCAACATCGAGAACAAGACTCGTACAGCCCGGGAGCTTCTCCCGGAGATGGTGGCCCTCAAGGACGCTGTGAAGAACATAGGGTACGCGACCCGGATGACCGCTGGGGTGGCCCTCGGCGACCCCGTTCTGTTTGGGAGGAGCATCTGTGACAACCTCGTGGAGCCTCACCGCGCCGCCATGATACCTAACTTCTGGGAGGTGAAGCAGGCGGCTCTGGACGCGGGGGCCTACGGGTGCAGCATCTCAGGCGGCGGGCCCTCGGTGTTCGCGGTCGGGGAGCTGGTCGGCGAGATCGCTAAGGCTATGGTCGAGGCGTTCAGCTCAATCGAGACCAAGGTGTACCACACAACGCCGAGTAACCGAGGCGCGAGAGTGATCTAGGCTTGAAGTATCGTTGCGTGCGATGCGGTAGATCCGTTTACGCCCTCAACGGGTTTACCTGCGGCTGCGGGGGAACCCTGGAGGTCGTCCACACGTTCCCAGAGATATCTCTAGAGGTCTTCGAGCATCGGCTGAGCCATATGGATGGCCCGTTCAGTAGCGGCGTCTGGAGGTACAAGGAGCTCATCCACCCGCGCATCGGAACGGATTCCATAGTCACCCGGCCGGAGGGCAACACCAACCTGTATAGACGAGGCGGAGTGTCAAGGTACACCGGCGTGGAGCGTCTACAACTGAAACACGAGGGGGAGAACCCAACGGGCAGCTTCAAGGACCGGGGCATGACCGTCGCGGTCTCGGAGGCGGTGAGAAGCGGGGCTAGCGTAGTCGCGTGCGCCTCGACCGGCAACACAAGCGCCTCGATGGCGGCTTACGCGGCCCAGGCAGGGCTGAAGGCCGTCGTTTTCATACCCGAAGGCGAGATCGCCTACGGCAAGCTTGCTCAGGCGCTGGCATACGGCGCCCAAGTGATCCAGGTGAGGGGAAGCTTCGACGACGCCATGAGGATCGTCAAGGAGAGCAGTTCGGAGCTGGGCTTCTACGTCCTCAACAGCCTGAACCCGTGGAGGATTGAGGGCCAGAAGAGCATAGTCTTCGAGATGCTGCAGCAGAGAAGCTGGGAGCCTCCAGACTGGATACTGGTCCCCGCGGGGAACCTGGGCAACACGGCAGCGTTCGGCAAGGCTCTACGGGAGCTGAAGCAGCTGGGCCTCATCGAGAAAGCACCCCGGATCGCTTCCATCCAGGCGGAGGGGGCGAGCCCCTTCTACAGGCTCTGGAGAGGCAAGCTCAACCACCTCGAGACCGTGAAGCCCGAGACCGTGGCCTCCGCCATCAAGATAGGTAACCCTGTGAGCTGGGTGAAGGCCTTGGACGCGATACGGGAGACCGACGGCGTCGTGGAGCGTGTCTCGGACACCGAGATAATGAACGCCAAGGCCATCGTGGACGCCTCCGGCGTAGGATGCGAGCCCGCGTCGGCGGCCTCGGTGGCTGGAGCCAAGAAGCTCCGCGAGGCCGGGGTGATCGGCCTAGACGAGGAGGTGGTCTGCATCCTAACGGGTAACCTCCTCAAAGACCCTGAGAACACGGTGAAGTACCACTTGGGGGAGATGGCCTCGATAGACGCGCTCTACGCGAATAGACCCGTGAAGGTGGAACCCGACGTCGATAGCATAGAGCGGCTCCTGAGACAGCCCAACGGCCAGCCCGTGGAGGCCGTGGTGGCTGGAAGTTGAGGCAGTCGGGCTCGGTGGATCGATGATCAGCTGACGCGGCGCCCTGCCTCACATTTATTCCCTTGCTGTCTCGTCGCTGATGTTTTATGTATTGGCGTCCTCGATCATGTGGTGTAACGTTTGAAGGAACTTAGTCTTGTAGCCACTGGCGACTCCCTCATCACCCTCAGGCAGTCTGTATACTCCGAGCCGCAGTTCGAGAGGCTGCTCAGGATGATCCGGGGCGTCGACGTGGCCTTCACAAACCTTGAGATGCTTCTCCACGACTACGACGAGGACTGTTACCCGGCGGCCGAGTGCGGGGGCACGTACACTCGGGCTCCGCCTAGAATCCTGGACGAGCTCACATGGATGGGGTTCAACATGTTCAGCACCGCCAACAACCACAGCCTCGACTACATGTACGGCGGCCTCTTCAGCACGCTCCACTACCTAGAGCAGGCTGGCCTCCCACACGCAGGCACCGGGATGGATCTGGCGGAGGCGCGGGAGCCTGGGTACATGGACACGGGCAAAGGGAGGGTCGCGTTGCTCTCTGCGTGCAGCAGCTTCGCCACCTTCGGGAGGGCGGGGGACTCCAGACGCGACATGAAGGGG
>DAOVEE010000210.1 GCA_030669135.1 Candidatus Bathyarchaeota archaeon
TGAAGACGACGAGCTTGTCGCCCGCCACGTAGAGGTCCTGCACCGTGAGGCCGACGTCGATCTCGGTGACTATCTGCGCTTCCTCGGCGGGGTACGCCTTGACTATGAACACCGACTTACCTTTGGCGAGGTAGATGTAGCCTCCGTCGGTCTTCACGATGTCGGCCTCGTCGACGCCCTCGACTTGTATGTTGGTGCCCGAGTAGTCTAAGTTAAAGCCGAAGCCGGTTAGGCCGCTGGTAGCACTCTTGGCCTCCGCGGCGGCGCTTACTGCCTGTGCAGCTGACGTGGCTGCGTCGGCCGCGGTGACGGCTGATGAGATCGATGAAACCTCGAACAGGACGTCACCGCGCCATGGCGACCATACAGCGTGGGAGCTGCCTCTGTCCTCGAGGTACGTCTTCAGCTCCTCCAAGTTCTCGAACTGTTTCATGGAGCCGAAGCCTGTGAGGCTGTCCAAGGTCGGCACGTATACGCCGCCGAAGTTCCAGAGGAACCCGCCTAGGAGGCCGCCTATCATGAAGGCCACTAGGGCGAAGGACGTGAGCTTCCGGGTGTCCAAGGATACGGACATGACTGGAATCTTCATTTTTCTTCGAATATAGAGCCTCCAGTGGGGGATATAATCCTAGGCATTTGAACAACCCGAGTTTTCTGTTCTAAGCCGTCGAACACGGGGAAACCGTTAAGCCCCAGAGCACGTAACTTTACGGCGAACGGCGTTTGCGTTTCCTGATAATCATATCTAACCCGAGGATGCTGAGGCACATGCTGGGGCTGACGTCGGCCGCCCGCGGGAAGGGGCACACGGTGAAGGTGTTCTTCAACGAGGAGTCGGTGAAGCTCCTGGCGGAGCCCAACGCACTTAGGGGCGTCGACGCCGAGATGCTGGCGTGCGTCACCGCGGGAAAGTACAGCGGGATCAGTGAGGAGGACCTGGTGGAGGGGGCCAGGTTCACGAGCCTGGCCGAGGTGGTGACCCTCATGGAGGAGTGCGACAGGACGCTGTTCCTGGGGTGAGTGCATGGGGGACGCGATGCTGATCATGAGGAAGCGGCTGATACCGGGCGCCAGGGTCGAGGAGGGGCTCCGGCTCTCGGCGGCTATGCTGGGGATGGACTACCCGCCGCTGCTGGTGTTCGCGGATAACGGCGTCGAGATACTGATGCCTGAGGCGCTGTACAAGAACAGCCTGAGGGACTACCTCGAAGTCATGTCGCAGATGGCGGGGTTATACGTGCTCATGGAGTCCCTCACTGAGAGGGGATACACCGTGGAGGACCTGGAGCCGACGCTGGACGTGACAGGCATCGACTTCGACGAGCTGGCGGAGATGGCGAAGAGGTGCAGCGTCATAACGAGCTACTGAGGTGAAACCTTGAAGACATTGGTTTTGATCAGCAGGGCCCACGCCGACACCGCGTTCAGGCTCGCCGAGGAGATGCATAGGGACGGGGACGAGGTAGCGGTGCTCTTCCTCGGGAGAGGCACACACCACGTCTCCAGGCCCGAGACACTGGAGAGGCTCGGCTTCGCCAGCCTCTACACCATCCAAGACGAGTTCGACTCGCCCATCGAAGAGGTTGAGGCGATCAGCTACGACGAGTTGGTAGGGCTCATTGAGGTGTCGGAGCGTACCTTCAGCTGGATCTAGTCGACCCACCAGACCCAGCCGCGCCTCTCCTTGCTGCGTTCACCGTGGATGACGCCCTTCTGCCTCAGCCGGTTCAGGAATACTATGGTGGCGTCGGGGCACCTTACAAGCCTTTCACGGGTCTCCTCCGAGACCTCGCGGGTGGTCAGCGGCCTCCCGGCGTCCCTGAGGATCGTGATGATCTGCTGGACGGCTTCGTCGCCCTCCAGCCTCCGTGGCTCCATGGGGATTCATGTGGGTACATGTTTTTATCCTCATCGACGTTAGACTCAGCCATGGAGATGAAGTTGTTCACGGTGGGCCCGGTGGCCTGCTACCCCGAGGTCCTGGAGGCCATGGGGATGCAGATGATGAGCCACAGGAGCAGGGAGTACATAGACCTCCACTTCGAGACGGTGGAGCTCCTCCAGGGTTTCATAGAGACCAGGAACCCGGTGTTCCTTTTCAGCGCCACCGGCACCGGCTTCATGGAGGCCAGCGTCAGGAACTGCGTGAGGGAGAAGATGATCGTGTGCGTGAACGGCAGCTTCGGGGAGAGGTTCGCCCAGGTCGCCAAGGCCAACGGCAGGGACGTTGTGTCCGTGGTGACCGAGCTGGGCAAGCCGGTGCAGCCTGAGATGATCGAGGCCGCCATCGAGGCGGAGCCCGACGCGGAGGCGGTGGCCATCACCCACAACGAGACAAGCGTGGGCCTCATCAACGACCTCCCCCGGCTCACCGAGGTGTGCAGGAGGCACGGCAAGCTCGTGTTCGTGGACGCCGTCAGCAGCATGGGCAGCACCGAGCTCAAGGCCGACGAGTGGGGCATCGACGTATGCTTCAGCAGCAGCCAGAAGTGCTTCGGCGTCCCGCCGGGGCTGGGCATAGGCAGCGTGAGCAGGCGGGCATTGGACGTATCCGCTGAGATGCCGGAGAAGGGGTGGTACTTCGACCTGAAGGTGTGGGAGAAGAGCCACGTGGACAGGAAGGGCACCCCCATGACCAGCTGCATCCCCCAGGTGGCTGGGCTGAACGCGGCCCTCAAGATGATCGAGAACCGCGGCGGAAGGGAGTGGTACTTCGACCTCTACAGGAAGAGGAACAAGATGATACGGTCCGGCGTCGAGGAGGCTGGGCTAGGCACCTACCCATTGAAGGGCTACGAGAGCCCCACCGTGAGCTGCGTCACGGCCCCGGAGGGCATGAAGGGGCCCGACGTCTACAGGGCGATGCGGGGCAGGG
>DAOVEE010000212.1 GCA_030669135.1 Candidatus Bathyarchaeota archaeon
AAATAGGCATCATAGAGGCCGCCCGCACCGGCATCACCGCCATCGAGAAGGGATGGATCACCCTCGAGGAGACCCACAGTTTATAGCCGATCACATTTTATTCATACAACATGTGCCACCTATCCGCCTACATAGGCGACAGGCCCATCGCGCCCCTTCTGTTGGAGACCCTGAGGCTTCAGGAGGGGTACTTCGGGGGCCAAGCCACCGGCATGGCCACCCTCAACGACAATAAGATCAGCATAGTGAAGAGGCCTGGGCCTGTGGACCACGTCGAGGCTCACTCGGGGATAACGTCGCTGACCGGCACCACCGGGATCGCTCACAGCAGGTACAGTCTCAACGTCCTAAAGGGCCCCGAACACAACACGGCGGCTAAGGCACACCCCTGGCCTACACCGGACGGCGCGGCGGCGCTGATGCACAACGGCATCATCAACAACTACAAGGAGCACTGGAGCACCCTCAAGGAGGAATACACCTTCACCAGCTACAGCCCGGAGACCGGGGACATAACAGACAGCGAGGTGGCTGTCTACCTCCTAGACCAGAAACTCAAGCAGGGGATGCGTCTACCCGACGCGTTGAGGGAGACCGCCAACAGCCTCACCGGAATGGTACTCCTAGTCGTACTGTCCGCTGACGAGCCTGAGACCGTGTACATCGCCAACTGGATACAGGCGTGCACCCTCGGCAAGGGCGACGGCGAGACCATATTCACGAGCAGCAGGCTCGGCCTAGCCAGCCTCTGGGACGAATTCGACGTCTTCAGCGCACCCCGGAACAGCCTGATCAAGCTCACCAGAGACCGTGTAGAGATAAGTAAACTCGACCCCAACCGTAACGCTCCCGACCCTAAACTCGACGAGGGCACACTCCTCAGGCACTCGCTCCGGGTGCTCAAGGAGAAGGGTGAGATGGACTCCGTCGGGCTGCTCCTCGCCCTAGCCAAAGGGGGCTGGGAAGAGGTGTTCGGGCTCGACAGGGAGAGCTGGCTCAGCCTCTACAGGGCAGGCTGGGAAGACCAGAACCAGGTGATGGAGCCTCTTGCCAAGATGGCTGAAAAGGGGCTGATAAGGAAGAAGGTGTGGCCCCGCCTGGAGGGCGGGGTAGAGGTGCCGAGGGTCTTCTGGTCGGCGCCCTAACACTTCAAGCGCCTAAGGTAATTCAAGAAAAATGGGGTTGGCAGAGCATCCGGGCGCCCTATTTCAGCACCTTCTTGAAGACCCTGAGGTCGTTAGCGCCCAGTATCTTCTCGATGTCCTCGTCGGAGTAGCCATGAGACACCATGCCCTCAGTCAGGCTTGGGAACTTGGTTACGTCGTCTAGGCCGGGGAACCCGCAGCCTCCGTCGAGGTCGGACCCTATGCCCACGTGGCTTGTGCTCACGAGCTTGACGGCGTGGTCCAGATGGTCCAGCCAGTCCTGGACCGTGACCTTCTTGAGGGCCTCGGGGTCGCCGAACCCGACGCCGTCCTTGATGAAGCCCGCGCAGAAGCTGAGGTTCATGACTCCGCCTTTCTCCGCCAGCGCCTTGATCTGGTCGTCGGTGAGGTTCCTGTGGTGGCTGCATAGGGCTTTGCAGTTGCTGTGGGTGGCGACGACGGGGTCCTTGCTGAGCTCGATGACGTCCCAGAACCCTGTCTCGTTGAGGTGGCTGATGTCCACGAGCATTCCGAGCCGGTTCATCTCTTGGACTACTTCTCCGCCGAACTCGGTGAGGTGGCTGCCGGAGTCCGCCCCCGAGCCGTCCCCCAGTTCATTCCGGGGGAAGTGCGTCAGGGTGAGGGATCTGACCCCAAGCCTGTAGATGGTTCTCAGCGCCTCTATGCTGCCTTCGAGGGGCTCCCCGCCCTCGACGGTGATAACGGCCGCTATCTTACCGTCCTTCACCGTCTTCATTATCTCACGGTGGTTGGTCGCCACGGCTATCTGGTCGGGGTACCGCTCCACCTCCGTGGTGAAGGCATCGAGCATCTGTACGAGGCGGCGCAGCCTAGCCGTGTACAGGGGGCTGACGTACATGGCGAAGAGGAGGCAGTCGACGCCCCCCTCTCTTATGCGGGGGATGTCTATCTGCCCGTGCTTCGATCTTTCTCCCAGCGTCCTCCTGGGTGCAGGAGGATTGGATTCAGACGTGATGAACGGAGGGGACTTGATCAGGTGAAGGATGGTGTCGTTGTGAGTGTCCACGACTAACGAAGCCGCGTGGAGGGTTCTTGCTCTATCTGCCTGCTCCTTGGTTAGATTGAACATGAGGCTTCATTGACGGCACGGCAATATATCAGGATCGAAAATATGGGAAAAAGAATATTTTAGCCCTTTATGGCGCTCTTGATGCCACGCCGGGCGAGGACGTTGTCCATGGCCTTCTGGGCGTCACCCACCTTGAACCTGTGCGTCACTATCTCGCGGAGGGGCAGCCGGTCCACGCTCAGCTTCATCAGGTCTAGGCAGGTCGCGAACTGGGTCGGCGGGTACGCCCAGCTGCCCAGGATGTCCATGTCCTTGAAGCAGATGGTGTGGGGGTTGATGGGCACGGGCCCCGGGTTGGTGTAGTGTCCCACCTCCACGAACTTGCCGCCGCGGCGGGTCATATCGATGCCCTCAGGCACCGCCGCCGGGACGCCGACGCACTCGATGACCACGTCCGCCCCTAAGCCGCCTGTGAGCCTGTTGACCTCGGCCACCCGCGCCTCGGCTGACTTGTGCTGCCTCATGTCGATCACGTGCTCCGCGCCCAGCCTCTCCGCCATCCTCAGCCTCTCGTCAACCATGTCGACGCTGATGATGTTGCCGGCACCTGCGAGCTCGGCGGTGGCGACAGCCAGAAGCCCTAT